>JAKOWQ010000109.1 GCA_029781465.1 Pseudomonadota bacterium | reverse complement strand
AACTGCGCTCCGGCTTCGCCCATCACTTGCAGGTTGTCGATCGGTGCACCAGCCTCTGCCAGCAACGCCAGCGCCTCGGCCTTGGCATCGAAGGCGTCGAAGCTTTGCGCCTTGCCGCTGGCCCACCCGCGCGGATTCCTTTCGCCCGCCAGCACCAGGCCGAGCGTCAGCAGCTCGTCGCTGGTGCCGCTCGCGCCGCGCAGATAGCGGCGACCAAGCTCGAACAGCCGCAGCCCGACCGCGCCGCGATCGGCATTGCGGCGCACCGCCGCAAGCAGCCCCGGCAGCAAGGAGGGGCGCATCGCCTTCATATCCTCACTGATCGGGTTGGCGAGCAGCCACAGGCCGCCGTTCCCTTCGGTGAAGGCGGCCGCGTCGGCTTCGGGCAGGAACGACCAGGTCACGGCCTCATGCGCGCCGCGCGCGGCAGCGGCCCGGCGCACTTTGCGCTCCAGCTTTTGCGATGGGGTCGCGGTAGGACGGGCCACCCCGTCGGTGCGCGGCAGGGCCACGCTCTCGATATTGTCGAGCCCGTGGATGCGGACCACCTCCTCGACGATATCGGCTGCGCCATCGACGTCGGGTCGCCACGAGGGGACGATCACGTTCCAGCGGGCATCCATGCCGAAACCCAGCGCGGTCAGCGTAGCCTTCTGCGCCTCGTCGGAAATCGCCACCCCGCCCAGCTGGAGCGCCAGACTGGGGTGATAGGCTACCACCTTGGTGCCGCTCGGCGGGGTTCCGGCGTGGATCACGCGCGAAGCCTCGCCCCCGCAGATCTCGAGGATCAGCTGGGTCAGCAGATCCAGCCCCTTGTCGAGGAAGGCCGGATCGACCCCGCGCTCGAAGCGCGCGCGCGCATCGGAGGTAAGGTTGAGCCGCTGGCCAGCGCCGGCGATCCGCTGAGGATCGAAATAGGCCACTTCGAGCAGGACGTCGGTAGTACCTTCCGAACAGCCCGAATGCTCGCCGCCCATGATCCCGGCAATGTCGTGCACGCCCTTGTCATCGGCGATCACGGTCATCTCCGCGTCGAGTGTGTATTCCTTGCCGTTGAGCGCCAGCGCAGTTTCGCCGTCGCGCGCCCGGCGGGCGAAAATCGCGCCCGAAAGCTGCGCCAGATCGTAAGCGTGAGCTGGGCGGCCGTAGGCCAGCATCACGTAGTTTGTGATGTCGACCAGTGCCGAGATCGGGCGCTGGCCCGCGCTCTTGAGCCGGGCCTGCATCCATTCGGGCGAGGCGCCATTCTTTACGCCCCGGATCGCGCGGCCATAGAAGGCGGGGCAGCCTTCGGGATCGTCGGTGCGGATCGGCAGCGGGCAGTCGTGATTGCCCGTCACCGGATTGACCGCAATCGGCTTGAGCGTACCCAGCCCCGCCGCCGCCAGATCGCGGGCAATGCCGTAAACTCCCATGCAATCGGGCCGGTTGGGGGTGATCGCCACGTCGAACACCGGATCCGAGCCGTGGTATTCGGCAAAGGCCATGCCCACCGGCGCATCGGCGGGCAGCTCGATGATCCCGTCGTGATCCTCACCCAGCTCCAGCTCGCGGGTGGAGCACATCATGCCGTTGCTCTCGACCCCGCGGATCGCGCTCTTCTTCAGCTCGAACCCGCCGGAAGGAACCACGGCGCCGGGCAGCCCGAGCACGCCGACCAGCCCCGCGCGGGCATTGGGCGCGCCGCAGACCACCTGCAAGGGCGCGCCATCGCCGGTATCGACGCTTAAGACCTGCAGCTTGTCGGCATTGGGGTGGCGCTCTGCAGTGAGGACCTTGGCAACCCGGAAACCGGCCAGCCGGGCCGAGGGATCCTCGACCCCTTCAACCTCAAGCCCGATGGCGTTGAGCTTGGCGGCGATCTCCTCGACCGAAGCTTCGGTTTCGAGATGGTCCTTGAGCCAGGAGAGCGAGAACTTCATGCCGCTGCTCCCACGCCGGCGGAAAGGGTCGGCACATCGAAGGCCGAGAAGCCATAATGAGCCAGCCAGCGCACATCGCC
>JAKOWQ010000093.1 GCA_029781465.1 Pseudomonadota bacterium | reverse complement strand
GCGACGCGCAGCTTCTTGAGCACATCGTACCCGTGCATGTCCGGCAGGTTCAGGTCGAGGAGTATGATATCGTAATCATACAGTTTTCCCAGATCCAGGCCTTCTTCGCCAAGATCGGTCGAATAGACATTGAAGCCCTCGGAAGTGAGCATCAATTCGATAGCCCGGGCCGTGCTCGGCTCGTCCTCGATCAACAACACGCGCATGGGTAGTCCCCCTTTGCCCCGTTTCGCAGGTGCTAACCCTTTGCCAAGGGTTATTGCCCGCCATTAACCATATGAGCAATGAAGTGAAAAGGTTAATTTCTCGTAAACGCGCAGAAACGCGCGAGTCGCGAAGGGCGTCAGACAGGCATGCCGCGCGTCAGCGCCTGGGCTTGAGCGCCAGCGGGACCAGCGGATGGATGTTCCAGGGATTGACCGCGAAGCCCGTAACGCCGCCGGAAACCAGCGACCAGCGGATCGGTACCCCCAGCGGGAGGTAGTTGTTGGCGATCGTCAACTGCGCCTCGGCCTGGGCATAGAGGTCGGCGCGCTTGGCGGGATCGCTTTCCTGCTGGGCCTTTGTCGCCAGTTGGTCGGCCGTGGGGCTGCACAGGCCGCGCGCGTTGCCGCAGGAAAGCTGGTTGAGAAACCAGTCAGCCCGGGCGTAGCGCGCAACGGTATCGACCAGACGCAGGTCGGCATCGGCGCCGCTGCCAACCCGCCGGGCCTTGAGCCCGACTGCCTCAAGATCGGCGGCCAGCCGCTTGAACAGCACGTCCGCACCCGGACCGGAAGGAAGCGCGATCCTGATCGGCGCGATCTCTTTCCCACCGGATTTCCACTCATCGACCCGCTTCGAAGCCTGAGCGCGGCGATCATCGAGACTGCGTCCGGGCCAGCGCTCGCCCACGCTCCCATCGTCGCCGGCCAGCCCAGGATTGACCACCCGGGTGGTCGAACTCCAGCCACCGATGTTGAGTGCCGTGGCAAGGGCGTCGCGATCGATCGCCATGGCCAGCGCCTCGCGGTTTTCCGGCTTGCCCAGAAAGCCGTCGCCGCGAACAACCATTAATCCGAACAGCCCCGAAACCGGATCGAGCCGGATCGCTCCGCGCGGAACTCCGCTCGCATCGAGCCGGGGGAAATCCTCGACCCGCCCACCCAGGACCAAATCGGCCTCGCCGGCGTTGAAGGCTTCGACCGCCTTGCTCCCTGGCATGGCCGCCAACCGCAGTCGCCGCACCCGCTCGCCCCAATCCTCTTCGGCGGGCAGGCCGCGGTCCTCCGGCGCGATCAGCCGCAGCAGTGCTCCGTTCTTGCTGCTCACCAGCCGCATCGGCCCCGCGCCCCGCCCCCGGTTGAGCAAGCCAAGCTCTGGCTGCGCAAGCAGTTGCAGCAGGTCGGGCGACTGGCGATCAAGCCGGATCTCGATCACCCGCCCTGCCATTGTGCGCACTTCACCGATGACGGCCAGATCGAGTCCCAAGGAAGTGCCGCGTACAGCCGTGATTGCCCGCAGCAACGCAGCGCGGGCGCTTTCGCCGGTTATCTCGCTGCCATCCGGCCAGGTCCCGTCGCGCAGGCGGAAAATGTAGCTCAGACCGTCATCGGTGACGATCCAGCGATCGGCCAGCGCCGGGGTCACCCGGCCCTGCTCGTCAAAACCAACCAATCCTTCGCTTATAGCCGAACGCAGCAATTGCGCCGATGCGGGCAGGCGCGGCCCGGTAACCATCAGGCCACCTGGATCGCCGATTACCGCGACCTCGACTGGTCTTGCGCTATCGTCGCCGCAACCCTGCAGTGCACCAAGCAGGGCCAGCGACACAATCAGACTGAGGCGGATGGGTGGCATGTGCCATCCCTCCTAGAGGATTTTGAGAAAAGGCGACAGGTCCCTTGCGGGAATCGCCGCGATCAGATCTTGCGCACTTGTCCGCTGGCCGCTTCGGCGACCGAGGCGCTGTAATAGGCCGGGCGATGGACCAGCAGGTCGGTCGGCGATGGAGGCGCGGCCGCACGCGTCAGACGCGGATCGATCTCGTTGCGAAAGGCGATGCCAAAACGATTGTCCTGAACCCAGGCAACCGTCCCTTCAACCCAACCGAGATTGCGCAGCGCGATCCACACCACCTGCCCGCGCGCCGGCTGGATCGCACCTTCGGCCATCAGGCCCCCGGTAGAAAGATTGCGCACACGCACACGGTGCTCGCCGACAATCCCGTCGACACGCAGCTCGGCCATGACGAACAGGCTGTCGCGCGCGATGTGCCGATGCTCATTGTCGTCCATTTCCGCCCACATGCTCCTGCTCGGGCAGCCATCGCGGCTCGCCGGATACCGGGAATTTAGGTCCCGCAGATTGGCTGGAATCTAAACCCGAATGGCAAAAAACCGGTTAACGCGGCGATGTGGTTCAATCGTCGCGAGAAATCTTTTCGCGGCGCTCATGTGCTTCCTGCGCTTCGACCGTCATGGTTGCGATCGGCCGCGCGGAAAGCCGCCCCAGACCGATCGGCTCACCGGTCACCTCGCAATAGCCGTATTCGCCTTCCTCTATCCGGCGCAGCGCCGAGTCGATCTTGGCGATCAGCTTGCGCTGGCGATCGCGGGTGCGCAGCTCGATCCCCCAATCGGTCTCGCTCGATGCACGATCGTTGAGGTCGGGTTCGCGGATCGGGCCATCCTGAAGCTGCTGGAGTGTGTCCTTCGCCGCGGAAAGGATCAGCTTTTTCCATTCCTGAAGCAATCGGCGGTAATAATCCAGCTGCGCCTCGCACATGTAGGCTTCGCCATCCGTGGGGGCATAGTCGCCCGCGATCGCCCGCTTGGCTTTGGCAAGAACGTCAATCTCATCACCGGCAACAGTCGCCATAAACTCTCCACGCCAGACCATCCGGGCAGCTGGATCCTGCGGTCGCGGGTGTTCCCGCTAACCTCCCGGGGCCGGTTACGAGCGCGCGTATAGGGGCCGCCCGATAGCGGCACAAGCGCGAATACGGATTGCGCCACTGCGGGCAAGATTAGGCATGGATAGACCGCCGTGGGGGCACGATTCATCAAGTTGAAACAGCCTTGCCCGAAAGCCAGTCGGGCAAGCGCGGCATTTTTTGCCGATCGCGTTAACCTTTTGTTGACCATGATCGGGAAGGTTCGGGCCATCGGCAGACCAGGGGGTCTGTGCAGAGGGGGTACACGAGATGAGCACTGCCTGGATTCTCGACGGCAAGTCCAACAATCCCTTCGCCGGCGCGATCAGCCCGGCGGACGAAAGCGCCGAAGACATGCTGGTAGCCAGCTGCCTTGCCGCAGCCGCCCAGGGCGATATCAGCGCCTATTACGATCTGGGCGTCGCCTATTCGACCGGCAGCCACGGCGTTGCCTGCGATCTGATCGAGGCGCACAAGTGGTTCAACCTGGCCGCGGTCAACGGCCATGCCGAAGCCGCGATGTGCCGGGCCGACATTTCCGAGGAAATGACCGCGCGCGAAATCGCCGAAGCCCAGCGCCGCGCCCGTGA
>JAKOWQ010000092.1 GCA_029781465.1 Pseudomonadota bacterium | reverse complement strand
CGGCATGCCCATCTGCGGCATGCCCATCTGCGGCATGCCCATCTGCGGCATGCCGGGTTGGCCGATCGGTACGCGTTGCTGTGCCTCGACCTGGTTGGAATCCGCCGGAGACGGTTGGGGCTGCTGCGATTGCTGCGGCCGCGCCGACTCGCGCCGCGGATGTGCTGCCGCGTTCGTTGCCCTCAGCTCGGGCAAAATGCCGGCACTGGCCATCAGGGCATTGCAGCGCTCATACAGATCGCCGAGCGCGGAATCCAGCTCGCGTTCGAAGAACTTGAACACGACGATCCGCAGATCGTCGCTGAGGCTCTGATCTACCAAGGCGTGGCCCATGGCGCTGGCCAGGAATACGGGATCCAACGGATCATCGCGGCGTTCCATCCTGGCATTGCCCGCCACCACCGCCATCCGCTTGCTGGCGATTTCGAACGCGGGCCCGTGCGTTCGCAAGACCGACGCCGCCAACTGTTCCACCGCCAGCTGCTGTTCCAGGTCCTGATCCGAGAGCAGGCTCAGGCCGGCATCAAGAAGCGATCCCGCCCCGCCTTCCCCGGACATCGCCCGTCGAGTGGCCAGCTCGGTGAAGCGCGCCGTCACCCGGCCACGGAACCCCTGGACGATCTGCGCGCGTGATCGGCGCAATTCCCGCAGGGCGGCCAAGCCAAGGTCCTCGTCTCCTTTCTGGCTCTGGTCGAACAGGTAGTCGTCGGCATCGCCCAGCGCGGCATCCAGGGCAGGCGTGATGAGGTCGAGGACGTGTTTTTGCAGCGCATCGAACAGCGAGTTCGTCGCCGTACCTGCGCCGTACCGGGAGTCCGTGGGGGGGCGGATGCTCATGGCGGTGCCTGTGATGGATTGACTCGGTTGGAACACTAACCCAGTTCATCGCAACAATAGTTGATCGCCGTCATGGTTTGACGACCACTCGTGCCAATCGGGCAGCCGTTCAGCCGGTGTCCAGCACGCGGCCGATGCCATCGGCATGGATCGCGGCCGCCACCGCATCCAGTCGCGCCCGGTCCACTTCGTGATCGAATCCGAACCGGAAATGCAATTCCCCGGCCTGGGTCCGCGAGGAATGCAGCGAAACGATGTTGACGCCGTGGCGTTCGAACACCTGCAGCAACCCGCGCAGCGAACCGGACCGGTCTTCCGGCAGATGGACACTCAGACTGCACGCATCGGCCAGGTCCGCCAGCAGGTAACCGACCCGCTCGAAGGTCCGGTTGCCCGTCGCTAGGGCCTGTTCGCTAAAAGCCAGGCGGTTTGCTTCGAGTACGTCGCTGCGAAAACGCGAACGCGCCGCCTCGTCGCCCTGCTCCACCAGTCGGGCGATGCCCTCCAGCTGGCCTGCCAGCAGCCGCAGCACTCCGGGCACGTGGGGGTTGTCGAACTGGATGTCCGTATAGATCGCCGGATTCCGGGAGAGAATCCGCGCGGCGATCGCCACGTCCAGCTCGAACGCCGCGCTGCGCAGGGGCAGCAGAGCGGCGATGTCACCGATCGTGCCAGCGCTTTCGCGCAGGACGCCGGCTTGCGCGAGATGCGTCGCATGGACCATCGCCTGCACCAGCGCCATCGCGCGATCGTGCCGCTCCGGTTCCACCGCCACGCATTCGGCTTCCAGTGCCGCCAGCAGGGCTTCCAGCCACGGCGCCCATCGATCCAGGCGTGCCCGACACACTGCCAACACCCGCCCTTTCAACGTGGGCGTTTTGGGCGGAGCGGCCAGCGGATGCAGGCCGACGACCTCGGCCCGCGATTCGAGCATGGCCGCGACCGGCGCGGTCTTGAGCGAAGTGAGATCCAGCCACAGCCGGCCGGCCTCGCGGCCCGCCGAGCGTGCGATCCACGCGCGGATCGTTTCGGGGGTAATCCGGATCGGTACCGAGAACACCAGCACCTCGGCGCGATCCAGCATCTCTTCGACGCGAGCCGATTCCGGATCCCGCGGGTCATGCCCGAGCACCTGCAACCCCATCCGTTGCTCGAGAAAAGCGCGCAGCCAGCGCCCGTAAGCGCCGGCGCTGCCGACGATACCGATGCAGGGGCGGGAAATTTCCACGGCGCGGGATCCAGGCAAGCAATCCGGATTCTGCCAGAACTTGCGCGCCCTCCGCCTCGATTCCCGGTCCGCCCTAGGACACCATCCGGTCCCAGAAGCCTTTCACGCCATCGAGGAAAGTGCTGGACTTGGGCGAGTGCCGGCGGGCGCCCTCGCCCACGAACGTCGCTTCGAATTGTTCCAGCAGGTTGCGCTGCTCGGCGGTGAGGTTGACCGGAGTTTCCACCACGACCTTGCAGTAGAGATCCCCGGGTTGCCGGCTGCGCACCGACTTGACGCCCTTCTCGCGCAATCGAAACACCTTGCCGGTCTGGGTTTCGGCCGGAATGCGCAACTCGGCCTCACCGCCCAGGGTCGGCACCCGGACCGAATCGCCCAGCGCAGCCTGCGAGATCCGGATCGGCACCTCGCAATGCAGGTCGTCGCCATCCCGCTCGAAGATCGCATGCGGACGTACCCGCACTTCGACGTACAAATCGCCGGGCGGGGCACCGGCCGGACCGGCTTCGCCCTCGCCGGCAAGGCGAATGCGGTCGCCGACATCGACGCCGGCGGGAATCTTCACCGCCAGCGTCTTGTCTTCCTGCACGCGGCCGTGGCCGTGGCATTCGTGGCAGGGGTTGGGAACGAATTTCCCGGCGCCGCCGCACTGCGGGCAAGGCGTCTGCATCATGAACGGTCCGCGCTGCATCCGGACCTGGCCGCGCCCCTGGCAGGTGGGGCAGGTTTCCACCCGCCCATCCTCGGAGCCGCTGCCCTTGCAGCGGCCACATTCGGCAAGCGTCGGGACGTGGATCTGTTTTTCGACCCCGGCAACCGCCTCCTCGAGATCCAGTTCCATCACATAGCCGACATCCGCGCCGCGGCGCGGCCCACGCTGGCGGGCGCCGGCACCCCCGCCGAAGATGTTGCCGAAGATGTCGCCGAAGATGTCGCCCATGTCGGCGAAACCGGGGCCGGGGTTGCCGCCGCCCATGCCCTGCTCGAACGCGGCATGCCCGTGCTGGTCGTACAGACGGCGCTTGCCGCCGTCGGACAGCACTTCGTACGCCTCCTTGCATTCCTTGAACGCCGCTTCTGCGTTCTTGTCGCCCGGGTTGCGATCCGGGTGGTATTTCATCGCGCAGCGGCGATACGCCTTCTTCAGCGCGTCGTCGTCGGCGCTGCGCTCCACGCCCAGGACTTCGTAATAGTCGCGCTTGCTCATCGAGTCCACCGGTTTCCTTCACGGCGACGGGCAGACCACCGGCCTGCCCGTCGC
>JAKOWQ010000057.1 GCA_029781465.1 Pseudomonadota bacterium | reverse complement strand
ATCACGGTGCGGATCACCTCGCTCGCTGGCGCCACGTCGTCCTCGGGCAGTTCGAACACCAGTTCGTCGTGGACTTGCAGCAGCATCCGCACATGCCCCAGCCCCGCCGCCTCCAGCGCGGGCATCATGCGGACCATCGCGCGCTTGATGATATCCGCCGAAGTGCCTTGGATCGGGGCGTTGATCGCGGCACGCTCGCTGCCCTGGCGTTCGGCCTGATTGGGCGAGGCGATGCGCGGAAACCAGGTCTTGCGGCCGAACAGCGTTTCGGAATGGCCGCGCTCGCGCACAGCGGCCAGAGTCTCGTGGATATAGCGCTGGATGCCGGGAAAGCGCTGGAAATAGAGGTCGATGGTGGCCTGTGCCTCCTCGGGCGTCACCCCCAGCCGTCCTGCCAGCCCCCAGCGGCTGATCCCGTAAAGTATCGCGAAGTTGACCGTCTTGGCCCGCCCGCGGGTATCGCGGTTGACCTCACCGAACATTTCCTGCGCGGTGCGGGCGTGGATGTCCTCCCCGGCCTCAAACGCCTGCTTCAGTTCGGGCACATCGGCCATGTGTGCGGCGAGCCGCAGCTCGATCTGACTGTAGTCTGCGGCGAGGATCACATTGCCCGGTTCGGCGACGAAGGCATCGCGGATCTGGCGGCCGATCTCGGTGCGGATCGGAATGTTCTGGAGATTGGGATCGGTCGACGAGAGGCGCCCGGTCTGCGCACCGACCAGGCTGTAGCTGGTGTGGACCCGCCCCGTCGCCGGGTTGATCGCCGCCTGCAAGGCCTCGGTATAGGTGCTGCGCAGCTTGGACAGCTGGCGCCATTCGAGCACCCTGGCGGCGATTTCCGCGCCCTCCCCTGCCAGCGCTTCGAGCACCGAGACATCGGTCGAATACTGCCCGCTCTTGGCGCTCTTGCGGCCGCCCTTGAAGCCCAGCTTGTCGAACAGGATTTCGCCCAGCTGCTTTGGGCTGCCGATGGTGAATTCCTGGCCCGCCAGGCCATGGATCATGCCTTCGAGCTTGCCGATCTCCTCGGCAAAGGTCGCGGAAAGCGCGGCCAGCCGCTCGCGGTCAACCTTGATCCCCTCGCGCTCCATCCGCGCCACCACCGGGATCAGCGGGCGATCGACCCGCTCGTAGATCCGCGTCGCGGCCTCGTCGGACAGGCGCGGTTTGAGCAGGCGGTGCAGCCGCCAGGTCACCTCGGCGTCCTCGGCGGCATATTCGCATGCGCGCTCCACCGGCACCTCGGCAAAGGAAATCGCGCTTTTGCCGGTGCCGCAGACATCCTTGAAGGCCAGCGTGGTGTGATCGAGGTGGCGCTGCGACAGCTCGTCCATCCCGTGGCCGCCGCCGATCCCGTCCGTGCTGCGTCCGGCATCGAGATCGAAGCTCATCACCATGGTATCGTCGATCGGGGCGACCGCGATGCCGTGGCGGGCGAGCACGTTGAGATCGTATTTGGCGTTCTGCCCCACCTTGAGCACCGCATCGCTTTCCAGCAGCGGCCTCAGCAGCGCCAGCGCATCGGCCAGCGGCACCTGCTGCGGCTTTTCGGCAAACATGTCGGTGCCGCCGTGGCCCAGCGGCACGTAGCAGGCATCGCCCGGCCCGAGCGCCAGACTGATCCCGACCAGATCCGCGCCGATCGCATCGAGCGCGCTGGTTTCGGTATCGAAAGCCACGGTCCGCGCGGCAAAGGCGCGGTTGATCCACTGCTCCAGCGCCTCGCGGGTCTGCACCGTCTGGTATTTTGTCCGGTCGATCGGCGGCAGCGCGGGCAGCGCCTGCCGGTTGCCGCCGGTTACCGGAGCCGCGCCGGGCGTCATCGCCTTCGCGGGATGGAGCTGGGTCTTGCGTTCGGGGCTGCCGCGCCCGTCGCCCAGCCGCTTGAGCAGCGAGTTGAACCCGTGTTCCTCAAGAAAGGCGCCAAGCGGGCCGGGCGGGATTTCGCCAAGGACGAAATCGTCGAGCGCCATCGGCAGCGCGCAATCTTCCTTCAGCGCCACCAGCACCCGGCTGAGCCGGGCCATGTCGGCCTGCTCGATCAAGCTTTCGCGCAGCTTGGAGGGTTTCATTTCCGGCGCGGCGGCCAGCGCGGCTTCAAGGCTGCCGTGCTCCTGGATCAGTTTGGTCGCGGTCTTGGGTCCGATCCCGCGGATGCCGGGCACATTGTCCACCGCATCGCCCATCAACGCCAGGACATCGCCAACCTTTTCCGGCGCAACGCCAAACTTTTCCTCAACCTCGGGAATGCCGATCCGCGCCTGCTTCATCGTATCGAGCATGTCGATCCGCCCCGCCCCGCAGGGTCCGACCAGCTGCATCAGGTCCTTGTCGGAGGAAACGATCGTCACGTCCCAGCCGCGCTCGCAGGCGGCGCGGGCATAGGAGGCAATCAGGTCGTCGGCCTCAAGCCCTTGTTCCTCGATGCAGGGCAGCGAAAAGGCATTGGTGGCATCGCGGATCAGCGGGAACTGGGGGCGCAGATCCTCGGGCGGCGGCGGGCGGTTAGCCTTGTAGGCCGGGAAAATCTCGTTGCGAAAGCTCTTGCCCGAGGCATCGAGGATCACTGCCAGGTGGGTCGGCCCGTCGGCCTTGTGCAGATCGTCGGCCAGTTTCCACAGCATCGTGGTATAGCCATAGACCGCGCCCACCGGCACGCCCTGCGGATTGGTCAGCGGGGGCAGGCGGTGGTAGGCCCGGAAGATATAGGCCGAGCCATCGACCAGATAGAGATGCTGCTTGGATTCCATCGCGCGGGTTTAGCCCCTGATCGGGCCGGGTGGAAGCCGCCGGCACGGCGAATCGACCGGCAATCCTGTCCGCGCGGCCGTCATATCGCTGCCACAATTGCCTTGCATACCATTGTAACGGCGGAATTCCGCCACCTGAAGGCGGCTTGACGACAATCGCTTGCATCGCCCGGCGAAGCCTATTATTTGACGCGTCGAAGTCTACCGATAAGGTTGGCTTTCCGCCCGGCGCCTTTCGCCCTGTGTGAAGGATGCCGTGCGTGGTCCACTCGCTGTTCAAGGATTATCGATTCATGCGCAAGATCGTTCTCGCCGCCGCCGCTGCTGGCGCCGCTCTGACCCTCTCGGCCTGCGGCGAAAAGCCGGCTGAAGAAGCCGCTACCGAAGCTGCCACCGACGCCGCCACCGAAGCCGCGACCGACGCTGCCACCGACGCCGCGACCGACGCTGCTGCTCCGGCCGCCACCGACGCTGCTGCTCCGGCCGATGCCGCTGCTGCTGACGCCGCTGCCGCCGACGCTGAGAAGAAGATGTAATCTTCGCCTCACGGCACAGAATTGGGGCGCAAGGGCAACCTTGCGCCCCTTTCTTTTGCCCGCTTCCCGCGCGGCGGTCGCGCAGCGCTTGACTGATTTAATCGCACACTTAAACCTTTGCCCCTTCGCATCGCAACCGGGAGCGTGGAGTGGAGCAGGTCTCGCTGGAACTGGGTCTGGCCCGCGCGCTTGCCCGCATCGGCTTGCCTGCCCCCGCCGATCTGTCGCGCCTCTCGGGCGGCGCCAACATGGAAAGCTGGCGCTTCGCTGCGGGTACGGAAACCTGCGTCCTGCGCCGCGCGCCTTCGCCCGAGATGATGGCAGGGCGGCCGATGGACCACGCCGGCGAGGCCGCGCTGATCCGTGCGGCCCGCGCCTCTGGGGTTCTGGCCCCGGAAATCCTGGTCGAGCTCGAAGGGGATGACGGCATTGGCTCGGGCTTCGTGATGCGGGCGATTGGCGGCACTCCCGATCCCGCCGCGATCCTGGCCGAGGCCGATGGCGAGGTGCTGATCCGCGAGATCGCCGCCCAGCTTGCACGGACTCACCGCGTCGATTGCTCTGCGCTCAAGGTTCCGGCGATGGACACCGCGCAGGCCCTGGGCGAGCTCAAGGCCCGGTTCCTGAGCTATGGCGCCGACCGGCCGATCCTGGCCCTGGCGATCCGCTGGCTTGAGCAGAACCTGCCCGAACCGGCCATGCCCCGGCTGGTCCACGGCGATTTCCGGCTCGGCAATCTGCTGGTCGAGGATGGGCACCTGAGCGGGGTGCTCGACTGGGAACTGGCGCACCTGGGGGACTGGCACGAGGATCTTGCATTCGGGTGCCTGACGGTGTGGCGCTTCGCCCGGCCCGATCGCCCGGCCTATGGCCTTTCCAGCATCGAGACGCTCGCGCGGGCCTATGAGGACGCGGGGGGTGAGCGCTTCGATCCGCTGCGGTTCCGTTTCTGGACCATCTACCGCACGCTGTGGTGGGCGCTGGGCTGCCTGCAGATGGGCGGATACTGGCGTGCCGGGCACGATCGCTCGGTCGAACGCGTGGTGGTGGCGCGCCGCACCAGCGAACAGGAGCTTGATCTGCTGCTGCTGCTTGAGGAACTGGCACCGGAGGACGAACGCGCCCGCACCCTGTCCCCCGCGCCGGAACCGCTGGCGCAGGGTCCGGGCGAACCCAGCGGGACAGAAGTGCTGAGCGCGGTTTCCGAATGGCTGGACACCGCGATCAAACCGCTGGTTTCCGGGCGCGGCAAGTTCGACCTTGCCGTTGCCCGCAACGCGCTGGGGATCGTCGCGCGCGAGATTGCGCTGCGCCCTGCGGCTACCGACGCGGCGCTGGCCGCCGATCTGCTCGACGGCAAGGCCGATCTTGCCACCCCCGGGCTGCTCGCCCGGCTGCGCCGGATGGCGCTCGACAAGCTGAGCGCCGATGTGCCCAAGTATCCCGCGCTGGCCCTGGCCCGCGCCCGCTGGGAAGGAAACTGAGATGGACTTTGCCCTGCCCGCAGATCTCGTCGCCTATCTGGCCGAGCTCGATGCCTTCATCGCCGCCGAAATCCGGCCGCTGGAGGAAGCCGACGACAATATCCGCTTTTTCGACCACCGCCGCGAATGGGCGCGCACCGATTTCGAGAACGGCGGGCTGCCCCGCCACGAATGGGAAATGCTGCTGCGCGAAGCCTCCCTGCGCGCCGACAAGGCCGGACACTGGCGCTTTTCCGCGCCGAAGAAATACGGCGGCAAGGACGGATCGAACCTGTGGATGGCTGTGATCCGCGATCACTTCACCCGCATGGGGCTGGGGCTTCACAACGATCTGCAGAACGAGCATTCGATTGTCGGCAACTTCCCCTTCGTCGCGATGTTCGAGCATTTCGGCACCGAGGACCAGCAGAACGAATTCATCCTCGGCGGCTTCGCGCGCGAGCGCCGGGTGGCCTTTGGCCTGACCGAGCCGCTGCACGGATCGGATGCCACCCACATGGAAACCCGCGCCGTGCGCGAGACGCGCGATGGGGTGCCGGGCTGGCGGATCGACGGCGAGAAGATGTGGACCACGGGGATGCACGTTGCCACCCACTGCGCCACATTCGCCCGCACCGGCGGCAATGACGGCGATGCGCGGGGGATCACCTGCTTCCTGGTCCCCAACCCCTGCGAAGGGCTGGTGATCGAGGAATATTTGTGGACCTTCAACATGCCGACCGACCACCCCCGGGTGAGCTTCAGCAATGTCTGGGTGCCCGACAGCGCGGTGCTGGGGCCGGTCGACGGCGGCCTTGCCATCGCGCAGAGCTTCGTCCACCAGAACCGCATCCGCCAGGCGGCATCGTCGCTGGGCGCGGCGACCTATTGCGTCGAGGAAGCGGTGAAATATGCCCGGACGCGCAAGCCCTTCGGGCAGGAGCTGGCCCGCAACCAGGCGATCCAGTTCCCGCTGGTCGAGCTTGCCACCCAATGCGAAATGCTGCGCGCGCTGATCTTCAAGACCGCCTGGGAGATGGACCAGATCCCGCACCGGGAACTGGAGCACAGGCTCTCCGACAAGATCAGCATGTGCAACTACTACGCCAACCGGCTGGTCTGCGAAGCAGCCGACCGGGCTATGCAGGTACACGGCGGGATCGGCTATTCACGCCACAAGCCGTTCGAACACATCTATCGCCACCATCGCCGCTACCGGATCACCGAGGGCGCGGAGGAGATTCAGATGCGCAAGGTCGGCGCCTACCTGTTCGGCTATCTCGGGCCGCGGAAAGCGCAGTTTGCCGTTTAGCGCTGCGCGGAACGGCGCAGGCCCGAACCCTCGGTCTGGCTTTCATCGAAGATCGCGCGGGCGATCGTGGCAATGCGGGCATCGCGCGCCGCCTTGCTGCCCTGTCCGGTGACATAGACCGCCACCGCGATCACATGGCCATCGGGAGTGTGGATCAGTCCGACATCGCTCGAGGTGTTGCTCAGCGTTCCGGTCTTGTGCGCTACCAGCGTGCCTTCGGGCAGCTGACCGGGCAGGCGATGCTTGCCGGTCAGGCAGCGCTCCATCGCGCCGATCAGCACGCCGCGGCTTTCCGGGCTTAGCCAGCGGCCCTGATAGAGCCCGGTGAGCAGGCCAACCATCGCCCGGGGCGTGGCGCTGTCACGCGGGTCGATCATTCGCGCCGGGTCGAATTCGCCGTCGTCGCGCACCAGCGTGGCGATATCGCGGTCCATCCGCAGACCCGCCACCCCGGCGCTTGCCAGCCAGCGGTTGACCGCCGAAGGGCCGCCGATCGCCGCCAGCAGGGCATCGGTCGCCTGGTTGTTGGAACGGGTAATGGCGAGCTCGATCAGCGTCTCCGCGCTCATCGACTGGCCCGCGACAACCGGCGCCCGCAGGCTGGAGAACTTGGCCGAACGGGTCGGCACCATCAGCGGGAAACGGTCGCTCAGTTTCCAGCGGCCCTTGTCGACCCCGTCGAGGAAGGTCGCGACGATCGCGATCTTGCTGGTCGAGGCCATCGGAAAAGGCTGATCGCCCAGCACCGCCACCGAACGCCCGGTGGTCAGATCGAGCGCGGCAACCCCGATCCGACCCTGCCCGGCATCGGCAAGTTGGAACAGGCGCGCTTCAAATCCGCCGGCATTCTGGCTCTGGACGCTTGACGGAACGAACTGCCGCGGCCCGGCGGGCAGCTCGCGCGGGGCGCGCAGCTCGGTCCCGAAGGTACGGTCAAAGGCCAGCTCAAGACTGTCGGCCCGCGCGGCGGAAATCGGCGCCAGCAGCGCTCCGGCCAGGGCGAGCAGGCCCGTCAGTCTGGGGAGAATCCGTTTCGTCACGCTCTAAGCACTAGCCCCTATGTGGTTTCCACAAGACTAACGCGGGCGAATCCGCGCGGAAAAGCGGGCAAGCGACGAATTGTTGTTTGCGCGCGGGCAATCGTTTCAATCCTTGCGCATTTCGGACAACCGAGACGGAAAAGGGCCGGAAGATCGCTCTTCCGGCCCCCATTTCCTTGCCACTGGTGACAGGCTTAGAAGCCCATGTCGCCCATGCCGCCGCCGGGCATCGGCGGCATCGCCGGCTTGTCTTCCGGCTTTTCCGCGATCGCGGCTTCGGTGGTGATCAGCAGGCCCGAGACCGAGGCGGCATCCTGCAGCGCGGTGCGCACAACCTTGGTCGGATCGATCACGCCGGCGGCCTTGAGGTTCTCGTAGGTGTCGGTGGCGGCGTTGAAGCCCCACGATTCGTCATCCTTGTCGAGCAGGCGCCCGGCGACGACCGCGCCGTCTTCACCGGCGTTCTCGGCGATCTGCTTGACCGGGGCGGTGATCGCCTTGCGGACGATGTCGACACCGCGGGTCTGGTCCTCGTTCGCGCCCTTGACGCCATCGAGCGCCTTGGTGGCATAGAGGAGCGCGGTGCCGCCGCCCGGAACGATGCCTTCCTCGACCGCAGCGCGGGTGGCATGGAGCGCGTCGTCGACGCGGTCCTTGCGTTCCTTGACCTCAACCTCGGTGGCGCCGCCAACCTTGATCACGGCCACGCCGCCGGCCAGCTTGGCCAGACGTTCCTGCAGCTTTTCACGGTCATAGTCGCTGGTGGTGGTTTCGATCTGGGCGCGGATCTGCTCGACCCGGGCCTTGATCTCGTCCGCGCTGCCGGCGCCATCGACGATGGTGGTGTTGTCCTTGTCGATCGAGACGCGCTTGGCCTGGCCGAGCATGCCGAGCGTAACCGATTCGAGCTTGATGCCGAGATCCTCGGAGATCATCTCGCCCTTGGTCAGGATCGCGATGTCCTGCAGCATGGCCTTGCGGCGGTCGCCGAAGCCCGGAGCCTTGACCGCGGCGATCTTGAGGCCGCCGCGCAGCTTGTTGACCACCAGGGTCGCCAGCGCTTCGCCTTCGATGTCCTCGGCGATGATCAGCAGCGGACGGCCCGACTGCACCACGGCCTCGAGGATCGGCAGCATCGCCTGGAGCGACGACAGCTTCTTCTCGTGGATCAGGATGTAGGGGTTATCCAGCTCGACGGTCATCTTGTCCGGATTGGTGATGAAGTAGGGCGAGAGGTAGCCGCGGTCGAACTGCATGCCTTCGACGACATCGAGTTCGAATTCGAGGCCCTTGGCCTCTTCCACGGTGATCACGCCTTCCTTGCCGACCTTTTCCATGGCTTCGGCGATCTTCTCGCCGACTTCCTTGTCGCCATTGGCCGAGATGATGCCGACCTGGGCGATTTCGGCCGAACCCGCGACCGGGGTCGAACGCGCCTTGAGGTTCTCGACCACCTTGCCGACGGCGAGATCGATGCCGCGCTTGAGATCCATCGGGTTGGTGCCGGCGGCAACCGACTTCATGCCCTCGCGCACGATCGCCTGGGCCAGCACGGTGGCGGTGGTGGTGCCATCACCGGCGGCGTCGTTGGCCTTGCTGGCGACTTCGCGCAGCATCTGCGCGCCCATGTTCTCGAACTTGTCCTTGAGCTCGATTTCCTTGGCGACGGTGACGCCGTCCTTGGTGATGCGCGGCGCGCCGAAGCTCTTGTCGATCACCACGTTGCGGCCCTTGGGGCCCAGAGTAACCTTCACCGCGTTGGCGAGGATATCGACACCGGCGAGAATCCGCTCGCGGGCGTCACGGCCGAACTTTACGTCCTTGGCAGCCATTTTCTGTTTCCTTTGAATAAGATTGGATCGGGGAAGGACTTCGCTCAGCCGATGATGCCGAGGATGTCCGATTCCTTCATGATCAGCAGGTCTTCGCCGTCGATCTTGACTTCGGTGCCCGACCACTTGCCGAACAGCACCCGATCGCCCGCCTTGACGTCGAGCGGGGTAACCTTGCCGTCTTCGGCCTTGTTGCCCGCGCCCACGGCGACGACTTCACCCTCGGCGGGCTTTTCCTTGGCGCTGTCGGGAATGATGATGCCGCCGGCGGTCTTTTCCTCGGCCTCGACACGGCGGACCAGCACGCGATCGTGCAGGGGACGGAAGCTCATGCGATTTACCTCTCTACATGACATGTTGAATTGCCTTGGCACTCATGTGGTGAGAGTGCCAGCCGGGCGCATATGGGTGCGCGCCCGGATCGCGTCAAGGAGAGTGTGGCGAGATTCTTTCAGCCCGGCAGCAGGCGCAAGGCCTCGCGCCGGCGCCAGCGGTGAAGCAGCAGAAGCGCCACCACCACCAGCCCCGCCGCGAGCCCGATCCATACCCCCAGGCCACCCAGCGGCGTGAACAGCCCCAGCCCGCACGACAGGCCGAAGCCCGGCAGCCAGTATCCGAACAGGGCGATGGCCATCGGCATGCGGGTATCCTGGAGCCCGCGCAGCGCCCCGGCAGCAACGGCCTGGATCCCGTCGAACAGCTGGAACAGCGCCGCCACGGCAAGGTATCGCACCGCCAGCGCGATCATCGCCGCATTGGCCGGATCGGCGGTTTCGACATAAAGCGAGAGCACCCCGCGCGGAAACAGCAGCATCACCCCTGCTCCGACAAAGGAGAAGGCGAAAGCCGTCCACAATGCCGCGTTCCCTGCCAGCCGCACCCCTTCGCGATTCGCAGCGCCATAGTGATAGCCAACCCGGATCGTCGCGGCCTGTCCCACGCCGAACGGCACCTGAAAGGCCAGCGCCGCCACTTGCAGTGCCACGGTGTGCGCGGCCAGCTGCGCGGCGCCGATCCGTCCCATCAGATAGGCCGCGCTGCTGAAGAAGCCGCCCTCGGCGATGATAATGCAGGCAATCGGCAGGCCGATGCGGATCATCTCGCGCATCCGCTGCCACTCGGGCCTCCACCAGTTGCCGAGCAGGCGATAGCGCCGCAGCCGCCGGTCTGCGGCGATCACCACGCTGTAGGCGGCAAGCGTCGCATAGGAGGTGATGACGCTGGCCAGGGCCGAGCCCTCAAGGCCCAGCGCGGGCGCCCCCCAGTGCCCGAAGATGAACACCCAGTTGCCCAGCGCGTTAACCCCGATCGCCATGGCGGTGATCGCGGTGGCCAGCATCGGCTTGCCCAGCGCGGAAACGAAGGTCCGCAGCACAGAGGCCCCCACCATCGCCGGTATCGCCCAACGGATGATCGTCAGGAACGATCCGGCATGGCGCGAGATTTCAGGGTCCTGTCCGGTCAGCAGCATGAAGGCTTCGCCCCAGCCGCACAGCGCGATCCCGCCCAGCCCGGTTGCCAGCGCCAGCCACATCGCCATCCGCACCGACCGGCGCACCTCGCGCACCGCGTGGCGCTTGCGGCCAAGCTCGGCCGCGACCAGCGGCGCGACCGCCCCGGTCAGCCCGGTCAACGACCAGCTGATCAGCATGTACTGGGTCACCGCCAGGCTCGATGCGGCAAGCTCGCGCTGGCCGAGCATGGCGACGAAGATCACGTCGGTGGTCCCGATCGCCATCCACAGCAGGTTGGCGAGCGCCAGCGGCGCCGCCAGCCGCAGCGTCGCGCCCAGTTCGGCGCGCCAGGGATCGAGGGTGGTCTGGTCAGCCATGAAGCCGGCCCGGATAGGCCACGATGCCAAGTGGCGAAAGGTCTGTTCAAACGTCTGGGCCATTTGGTTGCCAAGCCGTGCGCTTCTTGCAACGGATGCTGCAAGATTGGCACTTCCCCGCAGGCGGAATTGTCTATATCAGGCTTTGCTTATATTCACGCCGGAAGGGTGCCTCCGGCATCGATCAAGGAGATGGACATGCGAATTCCTGCCAAGAGCCTTGCCGTGGTTGCCTTCGCGATCGGCCTTGCCGCCTGCGGCGGCGCCAAGGACGAGGCTTCGAGCGAAGCACCGGCCAGCCCGACCAGCGAAGCCGCTGCAGCGGCTCCGGCGGCTGCCGCTCCCGCCCCGGCCGCGACCACGGCTGCCGCCGATGGCAAGCCGGCCGCCTTCGCCCAGTGCGCGGCCTGCCATTCGACCGAGAAGGGCAAGATGGGCGTCGGCCCGAGCCTGGCCGGGGTCTATGGCACCAAGTCCGGCGAGATCGCGGGCTATGCCTTCTCCGAGCCGATGAAGAAGGCCGACCTGACCTGGGATGACGCCACGCTCGACAAGTACCTGACCGCGCCGATGAAGATGGTGCCGGGAACCAAAATGACCTTCGCCGGGCTGGCCGATCCCGCCGCGCGCAAGGCGGTGATCGAATACCTCAAGACGCTGAAGTAATCACAAGAGCCCCATCGGGGTCGCGCGGGAGGCCGGGGCGAAAGCTCCGGTCTCTTTGCTTTTGCGGCGCAAGCAAAAAGGGCGGCCCCGAAGGACCGCCCTTTGCTGAATGCAAGAAAGCGAAGCTTACTTGATTTCGACGGTGCCGCCGGCAGCCGTGATCTTGCCAGCGATTTCGTCGGCTTCGGCCTTCGAAACGCCTTCCTTGACCGCCTTGGGAGCGGCTTCGACCAGCGCCTTGGCTTCGGTCAGGCCCAGCGCGGTGATCGCGCGGACTTCCTTGATGACGGCGATCTTGTTGCCGCCGTCGCCGGTCAGGATGACGTCGAATTCGGTCTTTTCCTCAGCAGCGGCAGCAGCTTCGCCGCCACCGGCCGGAGCGGCCACGGCAACCGCGGCAGCAGCGGAAACGCCCCAGGCTTCTTCCAGCGCCTTGGCAAGGTCGGCCGCCTCGAGGACGGTCAGCTTCGAAAGTTCTTCAACAAGCTTGGCGATATCGGCCATGATGTTTCACTCCTGAAATGATGGACCGGGGAAATGCCCCGGAATAATCGTTGAACCGGGTAATCAAGCTGCCTTGGCATAGGCGCCGAAGACGCGCGCCAGCTTCGCCGCCGGAGCGGTGGTGAGCTGGGCGACCTTCGTGGCCGGAGCCTGGACCAGGCCGATGAGCTTGGCGCGCAGTTCGTCGAGCGAAGGCATCGAGGCAAGCGCCTTGACCCCTTCCGCGTTCAGAACCTGCGTGCCCATCGATCCGCCGACGATTTCGATCTTGTCGGTCGTCTTGGCGAAATCCACGACCGCCTTGGCGGCGGCGACCGGATCGAGCGAGGCTGCGATCGCGGTGGGGCCGGTGAGCATGTCGCCCAGCCCCTCGTAGGCCGTGTCCTTGATGGCGAGCTTGGCGAGACGGTTCTTCGCAACCTTGTAGGACGCACCCGCTTCACGGATCTTGCCGCGCAGGGCGGTGGACTGGGCCACCGTCATGACGTGGTTGCGGGTGATCACCACCACGCCGACCTCGTTGAAGACCGCGTTGAGCGAAGCGACCGATTCGGCTTTCTGCGAACGATCCATGCCTTACTCCTTCACATATGACCGACCGGAATGCCCGGGCGGCCGGCTACGTTTGTCCATGACCCGAAAGGGCCACGGGCGAGTCCGTGCGATGGGGAAGGAGGGCGAGGAAACCACGCCGGGCCGGGTGCGGCACGGGGGCCGGACCTGAATTTCTCTGTCCCCGTCTAGGCTGGAAATTAAGAGGGAAGCCCTCACCAACTGTCTCGGACGGATGATCGGACGCGAACGCCCGGTCGGGGCGGGCCAATAGCGGGATCGGCGCCAGAGTCAAGGATCGGCTGCCCACACCAATCGTTAACCACATTCTGCCATCCCTGTTCGCATGACCGGGACAACTGCCACCGCAAACCCGCCTCGCTGGCTAACGCCGGCGCGGCTCGACCGGGCCGAACAGTTCGTGATCGTGTGCCTGTGGGTGCTGTTGGCGCACCGGGTATATGAAGCGGCCAATCCGTTCGCGCCGCTTGTGATGATTGCCGAGACCTCGGTGGTGATCTTCGTGCTGCTGCGCCGCCCGACCGAGGCGATCTCGATGCGGCTGGGCGACTGGCTGCTGGCCGCGACTGCAACCTATGCGCCGCTGTTCATCCAGCCAGCCGGTACGCCCGATGCACTGCGTTTCGTGATCCCGTTGGCCCTGGTGCTGGTCGGCTTCGGCAATGCGGTTCAGCTTGCCGCCAAGCTGTTCCTGCGCCGCAGTTTTGGCATTGCCCCGGCCAACCGGGGGATAAAGACCGATGGAATGTACCGGTTTGTGCGCCATCCGATGTACGCGGGCTACCTGTTCGTCCACATCGGCATCCTGTTGCTGATGCCAACCATACTCAACGCGGTCATTTATGGCATTGGCTGGTATGCTCAGATCCTGCGGCTGCTGGCGGAGGAGCGTTTGCTGGGCGAGGATCCGGCCTATCGCGATTTCATGACCAAGACCCGCTGGCGGCTGGTGCCCGGCGTGTTCTGAACCCTTTCCCCTTTCAGGGGCACAAGCAAAGGGCGGTGCTTCGGGGGGAGCGCCGCCCTTTCGATCTGGCTTACTCGGCTTCGAACCCCAAGAGGTCGCCCGGCTGGCAGTCCAGCTCGCGGCAGATCGCCTCGAGCGTGGAAAAGCGCACCGCCTTGGCTTTGCCGGTCTTGAGGATCGAGAGGTTGGCGAGGGTGATGTCGATCCGCTCAGCCAGTTCGGTCAGCGTCATGCCGCGTGCGGCGAGAACATCGTCAAGATGGACAACGATCGGCATCACACGGTTCCTTCAAGGTCGTCGCGCATTGCCACACCGTCTTGCCAAACCGAGGCGAGGATGAACAACATCATGCTGGCAACCCAGCCGGAAAGGGTAAAGCTCCACCCCGAATAGGGACCAAGCTGCGAATAGAGCGCCACCCCCCAGACCAGATCGATCGCATAAATTGCCAGCATGAACCAGGCAATCCGCCGCAGCCGCACCGCGTTAGCTGCGGTAAAGGCCTGCCCGGACGGAATGGTATCGATGATCGCAACAAGGGTTCGCAGGATCCGGTCAACCAGCCAGGCCATGACCGGCAGCAGCAAGACCGTACCGCGAACCGCGAGTACCACCGCTTCGGGATTGAGCGAAGGGTGGCCGGTTCTTGCAATCGCCATCAACCGTCCCGGCGCGGCAAAACCCATATAGCCCAGAAAGGCAATGAGGATCACCCCCACGCCCCAGTTGAGAATATTCAGCGCCTTGAGAACAATGCGGGCCTTGGCGAGCATGGCTTTTTCTCCGAATTTCAAATTTATCGTTTTTCGATAATACGCAATTTCCATATCGTCAATCGATAATATCGTGAAACGATAAAAACCGCCCTTCCCGCCGATTTGACAACGCGCCAGCACCTCCCTATATGCGCCCCTCGCCCGGTGCTTCGAGCAAGGGCTTCCCATGCGCGGGGGAGGCTCACGGAAAGGAAGCGGCGGGTTATCCATCTGACGCGAAGGCTGCGGGCCGCCTCCCACCGGGGGGCGTTTGCCATGCGGCCTTTTCTCGTTTGATGGCGCCATCATCGCGCGTGGCACCATTCCCGCCGGGGTTCTCCCGGCACCATTGAAAGAGGCAAGACCCCTCCATGGCTACCAAGGCCCTCACCCCCGGCACCGCCCAGCGCGGCTCGGCCAAGCGCCGCATCCGCAAGATCTTCGGCGACATCCACGAAGTGGTGCAGATGCCGAACCTGATCGAGGTTCAGCGCGAATCCTACGAGCAGTTCCTGCGTTCGGATCCGGCGACCGGTTATGTCTCGGGCCTGGAGAAGACCCTGCGCTCGGTTTTCCCGATCCGCGACTTCGCGGGCACCAGCGAGCTCGACTTCGTCCACTACGAGCTGGAAGACCCCAAGTACGACACCACCGAGTGCCGTCAGCGCGGGATCACCTATGCCGCGCCGATGAAGGTCACGCTGCGCCTGATCGTGTTCGAGGTCGATGCCGAGACCGAAACCCGCTCGGTCCTCGATATCAAGGAGCAGGACGTCTACATGGGCGACATGCCGCTCATGACCGAGAACGGCACCTTCATCATCAATGGCACCGAACGCGTGATCGTCAGCCAGATGCACCGTTCGCCGGGCGTGCTGTTCGACCATGACCGCGGCAAGACCCACTCTTCGGGCAAGTATCTGTTCGCGGCGCGCGTGATCCCCTATCGCGGTTCGTGGCTCGATTTCGAATTCGACGCCAAGGACATCGTCAACGTCCGTATCGACCGCAAGCGCAAGCTGCCGGTCACCGCGCTGCTCCACGCGCTGGGCCTGGGCGACGAGGATATCCTGGGCTATTTCTACCAGACCGTGACCTGGAAGCGCGGTGAGGGCGGCTGGCGCCTGCCCTATTCCGCCGAAGCCTGGCGCGGCCAGAAGCCGGCCTTCGACATCGTCGATGCCAAATCGGGCGAGGTGATCTTCCCCGCCGGACAGAAGATCAGCCCGCGCGCCGCCAACAAGGCGGAGAAGGACGGCCTGGCCGAGCTGCTGATCCCGACCGAGGAAGTGTTCGGCCGCTATTCTGCTCGCGACCTGATCGATGAGAGCACCGGTCGCATCTGGATTGAGGCCGGCGACGAAGTCAGCCCTGAAAACCTCGATGCGCTCGACAAGGCCGGGATCGACCAGCTCGAGCTGCTCGACATCGACCACGTCAACACCGGCCCGTGGATCCGCAACACGCTCAAGGCCGACAAGGCCCCCGACCGCGATCACGCGCTGGCCGATATCTACCGGGTGATGCGCCCGGGCGAGCCGCCGACGCGCGAAACCGCCGAGGCGCTGTTCGACGGCCTGTTCTTCGACGGTGACCGCTATGACCTTTCGGCCGTGGGCCGCGTCAAGCTCAACATGCGTCTCGCGCTGCAGTGCGAGGATACCGTCACCACCCTGCGCACCGACGACATCCTCGCCGTGGTCAAGGAGCTGGTCAACCTCAAGGACGGCAAGGGTGAGGTCGACGATATCGACAACCTCGGCAACCGCCGCGTCCGTTCGGTCGGCGAACTGCTGGAAAACCAGTACCGCGTCGGGCTGCTGCGCATGGAGCGCGCAGTCAAGGAGCGGATGAGCTCGGTCGATGTCTCGACCGTGATGCCCAACGACCTGATCAACGCCAAGCCCGCGGTGGCCGCGGTGCGCGAGTTCTTCGGCTCGAGCCAGCTCTCGCAGTTCATGGACCAGACCAACCCGCTTTCGGAAGTCACCCACAAGCGCCGCGTTTCGGCACTTGGTCCGGGCGGCCTGACCCGCGAGCGCGCCGGTTTCGAAGTGCGCGACGTTCACCCCACGCACTATGGCCGGATCTGCCCGATCGAGACGCCCGAAGGGCCGAACATCGGCCTGATCAACTCGCTCTCCACCTTTGCGCGGGTCAACAAGTACGGCTTCATCGAAACCCCGTACCGCAAGGTGATCGACGGCAAGGTGACCAAGGAGGTCATCTACCTTTCGGCGATGGAAGAGCAGAAGCACACCGTCGCCCAGGCCTCGGCCGAGCTCAACGCCGACGGCTCGTTCGTCGAGGAGCTGGTTTCGGCGCGCGAAAGCGGCGAATTCGTGATGGCCCCGCGCGATCACGTCACGCTGATGGACGTCAGCCCCAAGCAGCTGGTTTCGGTCGCCGCTTCGCTGATCCCGTTCCTTGAGAACGACGACGCCAACCGCGCGCTGATGGGCTCGAACATGCAGCGCCAGGCGGTGCCGCTGGTTCGCACCGAGGCGCCGTTCGTCGGCACCGGGATGGAAGGCACCGTGGCGCGCGATTCGGGTGCGGCGATCTCCGCGCTGCGCGGCGGCCTGGTCGACCAGGTCGACGCCACCCGCATCGTGATCCGCGCCTCGGGCGATATCGAACCCGGCCAGTCGGGCGTCGATATCTACCGGCTGCAGAAGTTCGAGCGCTCCAACCAGTCGACCTGCATCAACCAGCGTCCGCTGGTGAAGGTGGGCGATGTGGTCTCGGCCGGCGACATCCTCGCCGACGGTCCCTCGACCGAGCTGGGCGAACTGGCGCTGGGCCGCAACAGCCTTGTCGCCTTCATGCCCTGGAACGGCTACAACTACGAAGACTCGATCCTGATCAGCGAACGCATCGTCAAGGACGACGTGTTCACCTCGATCCACATCGATGAATTCGAAGTCATGGCCCGCGATACCAAGCTGGGGCCGGAAGACATCACCCGCGACATTCCCAATGTCGGCGAGGAAGCGCTGCGCAACCTCGACGAGGCGGGCATCGTCTACATCGGCGCCGAAGTGCACCCGGGCGATATCCTGGTCGGCAAGATCACCCCCAAGGGCGAAAGCCCGATGACGCCCGAAGAAAAGCTGCTGCGCGCGATCTTCGGCGAAAAGGCCAGTGACGTGCGCGACACCTCGCTGCGTCTGCCGCCGGGGGTTTCGGGCACGATCGTCGACGTGCGAGTGTTCAACCGCCACGGCATCGAGATCGACGACCGTACCCGCGCGATCCAGAACGAGGAAATCGAACGCCTCGCCAAGGACCGCGAAGACGAGCGCGCGATCCTCAACCGTGCCACCTACAACCGCCTCAAGGACATGCTGATCGGCCAGGTTGCCGCCGCCGCTCCCAAGGGCTTCAAGAAGGGCGACACCATCGGCGAGGCCAACCTGGCCGAGGTCGAGCGTCACGAATGGTGGAAGTTCGCGGTTGCCGACGACAAGGTCCAGGGCCAGCTTGAGGCGGTCAAGGCGCAGTACGACGCCACCGTCAAGGCGATCCAGGAGAAGTTCGAGGACCGCAAGGAAAAGCTCGAACGCGGCGACGAACTGGCGCCGGGCGTGCTCAAGATGGTCAAGGTCTTCGTCGCGGTGAAGCGCAAGCTGCAACCGGGTGACAAGATGGCCGGCCGCCACGGCAACAAGGGTGTGATTTCGCGCATTCTGCCCGCCGAGGACATGCCCTTCCTTGAGGATGGCACCCCGGTCGACATCGTGCTCAACCCGCTGGGTGTGCCCAGCCGCATGAACGTCGGGCAGATCTTCGAAACCCACCTCGGCTGGGCCGCGCGCGGCCTCGGCCAGCAGATCGCGGGCGCGCTGGAAGACTGGCGCGCGGCCAATCCCAACCCCGAAGCCGCCGCTCCGCCGGCTGCCGTGGTTGAGAAGCTCAAGGACGTCTACGGGCCGCAGTACCATGCCGATATCGACAGCCGCTCGGCCGGCGAGATCGTCGACATGGCCGAACTGCTGCGCAATGGCGTGCCGATGGGCACCCCGGTGTTCGACGGTGCCAAGGAAAGCGACGTTACCGCGATGCTGGAAAAGGCCGGGCTCGACAGCTCGGGCCAGGTCACGCTCTATGACGGGCGCACCGGCGAGGCCTTCGACCGCAAGGTGACCGTGGGCTATATCTACATGCTCAAGCTGCACCACCTGGTCGACGATAAGATCCACGCGCGTTCGATCGGGCCCTACAGCCTCGTCACCCAGCAGCCGCTGGGCGGTAAGGCACAGTTCGGCGGCCAGCGCTTCGGCGAAATGGAGGTCTGGGCGCTCCAGGCCTACGGCGCCGCCTACACCTTGCAGGAAATGCTGACGGTGAAGTCGGACGATGTGGTCGGCCGCACCAAGGTCTACGAAGCGATCGTCAAGGGCGACGACACCTTCGAGGCCGGCATTCCCGAGAGCTTCAACGTGCTCGTCAAGGAAATGCGCAGCCTCGGCCTCAACGTGGAGCTTTCGAGCCTCACCGACGAGAGCGACGACGACGATTTCGCGGAGGCCGCGGAGTAAGGCAAAGCCAATCTCCCCTCCCGCCTGCGGGAGGGGCCGGGGGTGGGCCAGTCAGCAGATGGACCCACCCGGACAGACCCACCCCTAACCCCTCCCGCAAGCGGGAGGGGGATAAAGGAAGAGAAGACCCTGAACGACCTGACCAAGTTCACCAACCAGATGGCGAAGCCCGAAACCTTCGACCAGATCCAGATCGGCCTCGCCAGCCCCGAGCGCATCCGCTCGTGGTCGTTCGGCGAGATCAAGAAGCCCGAGACGATCAACTACCGCACCTTCAAGCCCGAGCGTGACGGCCTGTTCTGCGCCCGCATCTTCGGTCCGGTGAAGGACTACGAGTGCCTGTGCGGCAAGTACAAGCGCATGAAGTACAAGGGCGTGGTCTGCGAAAAGTGCGGCGTCGAAGTGACCCTGTCGCGCGTCCGGCGCGAGCGCATGGGCCACATCGAGCTCGCCGCCCCCGTCGCCCAC
>JAKOWQ010000439.1 GCA_029781465.1 Pseudomonadota bacterium | reverse complement strand
CGCCTTTGTGGCCTTCAGCCGCGCGATCTGCGCCTCGCGCACCGCGTGATTATCCACTTCCAGCGTGTCGAGATGCTCCTCCTGCGCCAGGCGGTACTTGTTGACCCCGACGATCACATCCTCGCCCTTGTCGACGCGAGCCTGCTTGGCGGCGGCGGCCTGTTCGATCAGCGCCTTGGGCATTCCCGATGCGACCGCCTTGGTCATCCCGCCCATGGCGTCGACCTGTTCGATCAGCGTCCACGCCTCGTCCACCAGGGTCTGGGTCAGCGCCTCGACGTAGTAGGACCCGCCCAGCGGATCGACCACGCGGGTGATCCCGCTTTCCTCGGCCAGCACGATCTGGGTGTTGCGGGCGATCCGGGCGCTGAAATCGGTGGGCAGCGCAATCGCTTCGTCCAGCGCGTTGGTGTGGAGGCTCTGCGTGCCCCCCAGGGTCGCGGCCATGGCCTCGATCGTGGTGCGGATCACGTTGTTGTAGGGGTCCTGCTCCTGCAAGGAGACGCCGCTGGTCTGGCAGTGGGTGCGCAGCATCTTGGAGCGTTCGTCCTTCGCCCCCAGCCCCTCCATCACCCGCCACCACAGCGTGCGCGCGGCGCGCAGCTTGGCCACTTCCATGAAGAAGTTCATGCCGATGCCGAAAAAGAAGCTGAGCCGCCCGGCGAACTTGTCGATATCCAGCCCCGCAGCCATCGCGCGCGTGGCATATTCCTTGCCGTCGGCGATGGTGAAGGCCAATTCCTGCACCGCGGTCGCCCCGGCCTCGTGCATGTGATAGCCCGAGATCGAGATCGAGTTGAACTTGGGCATTTCGGCGCTGGTATAGGCGATGATGTCCGAGACGATCCGCATGCTCGGCTCGGGCGGATAGATGTAGGTGTTGCGGACCATGAACTCTTTCAGGATGTCGTTCTGGATGGTCCCGTCGAGCTGGGCGCGTGCCACCCCCTGCTCTTCCCCCGCGACAATGAAGAAGGCCAGGATCGGGATCACCGCGCCGTTCATCGTCATGCTGACGCTCATCTGATCGAGCGGAATCCCGTCGAACAGGATCTTCATGTCCTCGACCGAGTCGATCGCCACCCCGGCCTTGCCGACATCGCCCACCACGCGCGGGTGATCGCTGTCATAGCCCCGGTGCGTGGCAAGGTCGAAGGCCACCGACAGCCCCTTCTGCCCCGCCGCCAGATTGCGGCGATAGAAGGCGTTCGATTCCTCGGCGGTGGAGAACCCGGCGTACTGGCGGATCGTCCAGGGGCGCCCGGCATACATGCTGGCGCGCACCCCGCGCGTGAACGGAGCGAAGCCCGGCAAACCCGGATCGGGCGCATCCTCCGCCGTGTAGAGCGGCTTGATCGGGAACCCCTCGGGCGTGTTCCAGGTGAGGTCTTTCCCCTTGACCTCTTTCGCCGCCGCCGCCTGCCAGTCTTCGATCCTTGCCATATCCATCAATCACCGTTCGGGCTGAGCTTGTCGAAGCCTCGCACTTTGATTTTCTCCGCCTACGCCCAAAACCTAGGACGGCCCTTCGACAAGCTCAGGGCGAACGGAGGATTGGGTTACTTCCCCTTGAACGCGGCCTTGCGCTTTTGCAGGAAGGCCATCCCGCCCTCCACCGCATCGGCGCTGTTGCCCGCGATCCGCTGCCCTTCGGCCTCGGCCTGAAGCGTATCGGCAAGGCCGTGCTCCAGCGCGGTGAGGATGGTCTTGCGCATCGTTGCATAGGCCAGCGTCGGCCCGCTCGCGAGCCGCGCGGCCAGCGCCGCCACCTCAGCGGCGAGCGCCTCGTCCTCGACGCATTTGTAGACCAGCCCCCAGTCGGCGGCCTGCTCGCCCATCACCTTTTCACCCAGCATCATCATCTGCGTGGCGCGGGCCTTGCCGATCAGGTGCGGGAGCATCCAGGTGCTGCCGCCATCGGGGACCAGCCCGATGTTGACGAAGGCCTGAAGGAAATAGCCGCTCTTGCCCGCGATCACGAAATCGCCTGTCAGCGCCAGCGAACAGCCGACGCCCGCCGCCGGGCCCTGCACCGCGGTGACGATCGGCATGTTGAGCCGCAGCAGCTTGACGATCA
>JAKOWQ010000438.1 GCA_029781465.1 Pseudomonadota bacterium | reverse complement strand
GAAACGGAGCGTCTGCTGCGATCCGCTGCTGGAAAACCGGCAGCGGGATTATCTCGAGCTCGGTATCGGTTTCCGCCACCGCTTCGGCCGAATAGCGCGTGCCATTGACCAGGCAGCCGAAGGTTTGCAGGCAGATTTCGCCGGGGCGCACCCGGTAGAGCACAATCTCGCGCCCGTTCTCGGCGGCAAGGGAAACCTTGATGGTGCCGGCATGGACCACCACGAAGCCGCTGCATTCATCGTCCGGTCGATAGAGTACCTGACCTTTGGGAACCCGCATCGCCGCCACGCCTATTCGCCCCAGCGCCGCAACGAGGGTACCGGGAGGGCCGCGCTGCGGGCCCGCTCGAAAGCCGCGCCTGCCTCAAGGATCGCCTTGTCCTGCCACTTCGCGCCGATGAACGAAAGACCGACCGGCAGGCCATCGACCGCGCCCATCGGTACGGTGAGATGGGGGTAGCCCGCCACCGCAGCCATGGTCCCCGCGCCGACGCCCACGAAATGCCCGCCGTTTACCAGATCGGTGGTCCAGGCCGGGGCCCCGGTCGGCGCGACCAGGAAGGCCACGCCATACTTGTCGAGCAGCCGGTCGATCCCGTCCTTGCCTGCAAGGCGCAAGGCATTGGCCCGGGCCTTGCGGTAGGCGGCCTCATCGCTGGCGGCTTCGGCGGCCTCGAATTCGTCCTGCCCGAACAGCACCATTTCTTCGGCGGCATGGGCCTTGTTGAAGGCGATCAGATCGGCCAGCGAACGCACCGGCGGATTTCCCGGCAGATCGCGCAGGTAGGCGCCCAGATCGGTGCGGAACTCATAGAGCAGGGTCACGCCCTCGTCGCGGTTGAGCTCGTCGGATTCGGTATAGGGGATGTCGATCAGCACCGCCCCGGCGCGGCGCATGTCGGCCAGCGCTTGCTCATAGACATCGTAGAGCTTGGGAGTGGCGCCGGTCTTGCGCCGGATCACCCCGACCTTCACCCCTTTGAGCGATGCCTTGCCGAGTCCTTCCGAGAAATCGCCCTTGTGCGCATCGGCACCGGCGGTGGCGGGATCGAGTGGATCGGTTCCGGCAATCGCGGTCATGATCAAAGCTGCATCGGCCACGCTGGCGGTGATCGGTCCGGGCGTGTCCTGGCTGTGGCTGATCGGCACGATGTAGCTGCGGCTGACCATGCCGACCGTGGGCTTGAAGCCGACCACCCCGTTCATCGACGCGGGGCAGGTGATCGACCCATCGGTTTCGGTCCCGATCGCGGCCCAGGCGAGCCCGGCGGCCACCGCCGCCCCGCTGCCCGAGGACGATCCGCAGGCGGTACGATCGATCGCATGGGGGTTGCGGGTCAGGCCGCCCACCGCGCTCCACCCGCTGATCGATCGGCCTGAGCGCATGTTGGCCCATTCCGAAAGGTTGGTCTTGCCCAGGATCACCACCCCGGCGGCGCGCAGCTGCGCGACCAGCGGCGAATCCCGCCCGGTGACATTGTCTTTCAGCGCGAGGCTGCCTGCCGTGGTGGGGAGTGGGTCGGCGGTCTCGATATTGTCCTTTATCAGGATCGCCTTGCCCGCCAGCGGCCCGCCGATCGAACCGGCTTCCTGTGCCTGGCGAAGTGCGTTGGGATTGATCGCGATAACCGCGCCGAGGTGCGGCCCGGCCCGGTCGATCGTTTCGATCCGCTGGACATAGGCGCTGACCTGCGCGGCAGGATTGGTGGAGGCTTCCACGCGCGGGACCGCGGGAATCACGCTGCACGCGCCAGAGATCAGGACGATGGGCAGGAGCAGCAGGTTTCGCATCGTTTTTCCCCGGCTTGTGGCTTTCCCAGCAAGCCACCTTTGCGCTCCCGGCGCAAGGGGGCGCGAGGCAGATCGGACACAAACGGGTTAATGCCCTTGAACATCCGCCGTTCAGTCGCGACATAGGCGCTTCCTATCTAGGCAAAGAGGATATCCATGCTCGACCTGTTCGGCGCCAGCGGCGCGCAAGGCAAGTTCACCACCGATCCGATCACCGGGGCGCTGGTTCCCACCGTGGTCGAACAGTCGAGCCGGGGCGAACGCGCCTTCGACATCTTCAGCCGTTTGCTGCGCGAGCGCATCATCTTCGTCACCGGCGAGGTTGAGGATCACATGGCCTCGCTGATCGTTGCCCAGCTGCTGTTTCTGGAGAGCGAAAACCCCAGCAAGGACATCTCGATGTACATCAACTCGCCGGGCGGGGTGGTGACCGCGGGTCTCGCGATCCACGACACCATGCAATATATCCGCCCGCGCGTGTCCACCGTGTGCATCGGCCAGGCCGCCTCGATGGGCAGCTTCCTGCTGGCCGCGGGCGAGCCGGGGATGCGCATCGCGCTGCCCAACGCCCGGATCATGATCCATCAGCCGTCCGGCGGCGCGCGCGGCATGGCCGCCGACATCGAGATCCAGGCGCGCGAGATCCTGCGCATGCGCTCGCGCCTCAACGAGCTCTACGTCAAGTACACCGGCAAGCCGATCGAAGAAATCGAACGCGCGATGGATCGCGACAATTTCCTCGAGGCGCATGAGGCCAAGGAATTCGGTCTGATCGACAAGGTGTTCGAGGCCCGCCCCGAAGGCGATGCCGTGGGCGAGCAGAGCGGATCGGGCGGTGCGCCAGAGTAAGGAATCATCCACCCTGCCGCTTCAGGGAGCGGCAAGGCGGCGGGGTTTATGACACAGGATTGATAATTGGCATCGCCGGACTAAACTTCCCGGCGAATCCCGCCCTTCGGGGCGCAATGGAAGAACGAATGACCAAGCTGAGCGGATCCGACGCCAAGAGCACACTGTACTGCAGCTTCTGCGGCAAATCGCAGCACGAGGTGAGGAAACTCATCGCCGGGCCCACCGTGTTCATCTGCGATGAATGCGTCGAGTTGTGCAACGACATCATCCGCGAGGAAACCAAGGCCGGGATCGCCGGCAAGAAGGACGGCGGGGTACCCAGCCCCAAGGACATCTTCGAGACGCTGAATGACTATGTGATCGGCCAGGACCGCGCCAAGCGCGTTCTGTCGGTGGCGGTCCACAACCATTACAAGCGCCTCAAGCACAGCGGCAAGGGCGGCGATGTCGAGCTGTCGAAATCGAACATCCTGCTGGTCGGGCCGACGGGCTGCGGCAAGACCCTGCTGGCCCAGACCCTGGCCAAGACCTTCGACGTGCCCTTCACCATGGCCGATGCCACCACGCTGACCGAGGCGGGCTATGTTGGCGAGGACGTGG
>JAKOWQ010000437.1 GCA_029781465.1 Pseudomonadota bacterium | reverse complement strand
AGCGCAACCTTGGCGCAACGGATCGCGTCCATCACGCAGGCCGCCGAATTGGGGCTGTCTTCCACCGAGAGGCGCAGCTCCAGCTCCATCGGCACGTTGCCCCACTGCAGCCCTTCGAGGCGCAGGAAGCACAGCTTGTTGTCCTTCTGCCAGGGAACATAGTCCGACGGGCCAACATGGATGTTCTCATCCTCGAGGCGCTGGGCGAGCATCGCCTGCACGGCCTCGGTCTTCGATTCCTTCTTGCTGCCCAGCCGCTGGCGATCGAGCATGTTCATGAAATCGGTGTTGCCGCCGGTGTTGAGCTGATAGGTCCGCTCCACGGTCACGCCGCGGGCCGCGAACAGGCTGGAGAGCACGCGGTGGACGATCGTGGCGCCGACCTGCGCCTTGATGTCATCACCCACGATGGGCAAGTTCTTCTCACGGAAGCGGGCTTCCCATTCCGGACGGCTGGCGATGAACACCGGCATGCAGTTGACCACCGCGACCCCGGCCTCGAGCGCGCAGTCCATGTAGAACTCGGTCGCTTCCTGCGAACCGACGGGCAGGAAGTTGATCAGGACTTCGGCGCCCGAATCCTTGATCGCCTGAACGATGCGGGCCTTGTCGGCCTCGGGCGCGTCGGCAACGATGAAGCCCTTTTCGCCCACAGTGGTCATGTGCGCGGCCACGCCATCGGAAACCTTGCCCATGATCACCTTGGCGCCGGTGGCCGGGACATCGGCCTTGAACACCTTGGTGTTGTTGGGCGCGGCGAAGATCGCCTCGGCGATGTCCTTGCCAACCTTGCGCGCATCGACATCGATGCCAAGAACGAAATCGACATCACCCGCGCCATAGCCACCGATCTTGTCGTGGATCAGGCCCTGTGAGCTGTTGTTCTGACGATAGTAGGCGACGCCCTGCACCAGCGAGCTGGCGCAGTTGCCCACGCCAATCATGGCGACCTTGATAGGCTTCATTATCGGTATGTCCCTTCCGAGCGATGGGGTCTCTTAGGTGAAACCCGCCTAATTGTGAAATCGGGCGCCAAAAGCAAGTGGTTTGCGAACAGTCAAGTGGAATGGCGCATTGTTACCGCCAGAACCACCACCAGCCACCCGCTTGCGACCACGGCCAGCGCGTACATCGCCAGCGGCGCAAATCCGGCAAGGATCAGCAAAGCACCCGCCAAGGCAAAGAAATCGCGGCTGGTCAGCCAGGTAAGTACGGTCAACAACGCCGAGCCGCGCGCTGAAAAATGCTCTTTCACCGCGTTGAAGGTAAGCCCGCCCGGGCGGCCGCGGTTTCCCCAGGCGATCGTGGCAAGCCCGCTGGCAAGCAGCGCCAGACCCGCGGCGCCAGCCAGTGCCGCCGCCGATTCGCCCTGAAAATAGAGGTTTAGCGCGACGCCGCCGATACAGGCGAGGTTGGTGAAGGCGTCGACCAGGCTGTCAAGCCGGGCGCCCTGGGGCGTTGCGCGAAAGGTGGCGCGGGCGATCTCGCCATCAACGCCATCGAAAATCGATGCCGCCTGAAACAGCAGGGCGCCGCCAATCAGCCCGCCGGTCGTACCGCTCAGCAGCGCGGCGAACATCACCACCGCCAACAGGGCCGTGATCATCGTGGCGTGGCCCGGGCGAATGGCACCAAAACGCAACAGTTGGCGCGAAATCGCCTGCGACACCGGCCGGTTGAGGTGGCGCGATACGATTCCGTCTCCCGGCTTGGCGGTGGAGGTGACGATTCGGCGCGCAGCCAGCGAGTAGGAAGCGGCTGCCTCCGGCTTGCCAAGCGCCGCAAGTGCATCCGGATCACCAGGGCATGGCGCCAGCACCATGCCGCCCCCCCGGCCCGCGCCGCCGACAAGCAGCGCGCGGATTGCCTCGGCCGGCACAAGCCATTCGCCCGGGATCAGGAGCGTCGGCGCCGAAGGCAATGCCTCCCCGCACTCGCAGCCCTTGAGCCATTCGGGTTCGCCATCGGCAACCAGGCGCTGCGTCTCGGCCCGGGTCACTTCGTCCGGTTCGCTTCCATCGGCGATCATGATCGCGCAGCGTGCCAGTCCCGCGTCGGCAACGGCGCGCGCCGCACGGGCAGCAGCGGGCAGCCCGGCGATCAGCGCACAGGCCGATCCCGCGTTCGCAAACACGATGATGGCCTGGCCAACTACTGCTGCCTCCTTTGTCAATGCTCCGCAAAAGCGTGAGCAACTCGTTCGGCGCCCCTGTTGCAGGCCCGGCGAGGTTCTATAAGAGGCTGTCCGGGCCGCGCAAGCCACGCCAATCAAGGGGAAATGCATGCCATCGGCAGCCTCCGCCGAAATCCAGCCCAAAAGCAAACCGCAGCGCCCGCGCGAGTTGCAGGATCCGCTCAACCACTATCTCTATCATCCGCTGGCCTGGCAGCTGGCCCGGGGACTGTCGCATACCCCAGCCACTCCGAACATGGTTTCGGTCTTCGGCGGGCTGATGGTGATCGCGGCTGGCATTTGCTACGCTTCGCTGGACTGGCCGATTTCCGCCGCGCTGGGCATGGCGCTGCATATGGGCTGGCACATTGTCGACGGCGCCGATGGCGATCTGGCGCGGATGACCGGTCGGGCCAGCCCGGTCGGCGAAATGGTCGATGGCCTCAGCGACTATCTCAGCCACGTCGTGCTCTACCTGATTCTCGGCTGGGTGCTGGCGCACCAGGCGGGGGCATTTGCCGGGTGGAAGGGCTGGGCACTGATCGTCTTTGCCGGGATCAGCCACGCGGTGCAGTCAAACCATGTCGAGGTTCAGCGGCGCCAGTACCAGTACTGGGTCTATGGCACGGCGTGGATCCGCTCGTCGCACGGCAAGGAGGATTCCGCTACCTCGCGCAGTTGGGCCGCGGCGCTGGTTTCGGCCTATATCGGCGTCGCCAACGGGATGACGCCTTTTGCTCTCAAGGTCGATGCCGCGATCGAGGCGGCACAGGGGGATCGGACCCGGCTTGACGGGATCGCCGCCGCGGTCCGCGCCGAAGCGCCTCCGCTGCTTCTGATGTGCAAGGTTCTGGGTCCAAACCCGCGCGCGGTGGTACTGGGACTGTCGATGTTCGCCGGCACGCCGCTGTGGTATATGCTCTATCAGTCAGTGGTGCTCAACCTGCTGCTGGTGCTTTCGGTTGGTATGCACAATGCCGCCGCCAAACGGATTGCTAGCCGGATTGGAGCCTGATCGCCTATGTACAATCCATCGCTGCTCGATGATGCCCGCGCGATTTCGGGCGAGATCGTGGCGCTGCGCCGCGCGATCCATGCCGAGCCTGAACTGGGACTCAACACCCCGCTGACCCGTGACAAGGTGCGCGCCGCGCTGGCCAACCTGCCGCTCGAATGGGCCGAGGGGCCTTCGACCACAGGGCTGGTGGCAACGCTCAAGGGCGGGGCGGGCGAAGGGCGCTGCGTGCTGCTGCGCGGTGACATGGACGCGCTGCCCATGCCCGAGGAGACCGGGCTCAATTTCGCCTCTACCATTCCCGGCACGATGCACGCCTGCGGGCACGATGCCCACACCGCGATGCTGTTTGGCGCGGCGCGGCTGCTCTGCGCCCGGCGCGACCAGCTGAAGGGTGAGATCCGCTTCATGTTCCAGCCGGGGGAAGAGGGCTTTCACGGCGCCAAGCTGATGCTCGAGGACGGGCTGCTGGGCGGGGGGAGCGATCGCCCGCTGCCCGATGCGGCCTTTGCGCTCCATGTGATGCCCAACGCCCCGCACGGCATGGTTGCCGGGCGCGCGGGCCCGCTGCTCGCCTCGGCCGACCAGTTCGAGATCGTGGTTGAGGGCAGCGGCGGCCATGCGGCAATGCCCCACCAGGCGATGGATCCGGTTCCGGTCGCCTGCGAAATCGTCTCGGCCTTCCAGACCCTGGTCACCCGCCAGTTCGACGCCCACGATCCTGTTGTGATCACCGTGGCCCGGATCGAGGCCGGAACCGCACACAACATCATCGCCGATTTTGCCGCGCTCAAGGGCACGATCCGCACGCTTTCACCGCGCCACCGGGTCAAGGTGCACGAGGCGATCGCCCGTCTCGCCGGCGGGATCGCCCAGGCGCACGGAATGAACGCCCGGATCGAGATTACCGAGGGGTTCCCGGTAACCCTGTGCGACCCGCGCGCGATCGACCTGGCCGAACGGGTTTCGAACGAACTCTTCGACGCGACCGCGTTCCGCCGGCTCGACCAGCCAATCATGGGCGCCGAGGACTTCTCTTACGTGCTCGAAAAGGTGCCTGGGGCGATGTTCTTCCTTGGCGTGGCACACCAGGGGGCGGATTGGCACAAGGCCTGCGCGATCCATTCGCCGCGCATGGTGGTCGATGAGACCACCTTGCCGCACGGCGCCGCGCTGCTCGCCGGACTGGCCGAACGGTTCCTCGAACACGGCTGGAACTGAAAATACTGGCGCACCCGACAGGATTCGAACCTGTGACCTCTGCCTTCGGAGGGCAGCGCTCTATCCAGCTGAGCTACGGGTGCGTGGCAGCGGCGGTTAGCAGCGTGGGCGGCGGCGCGCCAGTGTCTTTTGTTGCAGCTGTGGTTAGCGATTTGGCAAGCAGGTCTGGGTTAGGCCTGCGCCCATGAACATGCATTCCTCCTTCACCTCGGGTGCCACCCCGCTGGGCGGTGTGCTGCCG
>JAKOWQ010000436.1 GCA_029781465.1 Pseudomonadota bacterium | reverse complement strand
GGCTGCGACCATCGCAAAGGCGGTGGTAGGCAGGAACCCGCCGAACCAGCCGTTGGCGATGTGATAGGGCAGCGACATCGAAGTGTAGCGGATCCGGCTGGGGAACAGCTCCACCAGCATCGCCGCGATCGGTCCATAGACCATGGTCACCAGCAGCACGAGGTAGAACAGGATGCCGATGGCCTTGGGCTTGTTGATCTGCGCCTTGTCGGCGAAGAACACCAGCTTGGCGGCCTTGGGATCCTTGGCTGCGGCGGGGTTTTCCTTGATCGGATAGCCCGCGTCCTTGAGCGCGGTGGTAAGCGCTCCGCCAAAAGCCTTGATCGCATCGGCGCGTTCGGTGCCGGTCACCTGCGCGGGATCGGGAACCGCGATCACCTTGTCGCCCACCGAAACCGAGGCAACCGTTCCGGCCGGGGCTTCGATATTGACATAGTTGAGGCCGTTCTTGGCGAAATAGGCCTTGGCGATATCGCAGCTCGAGCCATCGAACTTGTTCTTGCCGATCGGGTCGAACTGGAACGAGCATTCGCCAGGTGCCGCAGTGACCGAGACCGGGCTGTTGATCGTGGCCGCATTCAGCGCCGGGTTGGCCGCTTCGGACAAGGCATGGAATGCCGGGAAGTAGGTCAGCACCGCCAGGGCGCAACCGCCCAGGATGATGAACTTGCGCCCGATCCGGTCCGACAGCCAACCCCAGAATACGAAGAACGGGGTGCCCAGCAGCAGCGCGGTGGCGATCAGGATGTTGGTGGTGGCGCCATCGACCTTCATGGTCTTTTCAAGGAAGAACTGGGCATAGAACTGCCCACCATACCAGACCACGGCCTGGCCCATCCCCGCGCCGAACAGGCAGATCAGCACGTATTTGAGGTTGCTCCACTTGCCGAACGCTTCGGTCAGCGGGGCCTTCGAGGTGGTGCCTTCGTCCTTCATCTTCTGGTAGACCGGGCTCTCGTTGAGCTGCATGCGGATCCACATCGAGACCATCAGCAGCACGATCGAGATAAGGAACGGCACGCGCCAGCCCCAGGCGGCGAAGCTTTCCTCACCCATCCAGGTGCGGAAACCCAGCACCACCAGCAGCGCTGCAAACAGCCCGAAGGTGGCGGTGATCTGGATGAAGCTGGTGTAAAGGCCGCGCTTGTTGTTGGGGGCGTGTTCGGCAACGTAGGTCGCCGCGCCGCCGTATTCGCCGCCCAGCGCCAGTCCCTGGACGATCCGCAGCAGCACCAGCACCACCGGAGAGGCAACCCCCCAGCTGTCGTAGCCGGGCAGAAGGCCGACGATGAAGGTTGACATGCCCATCAGGCCCATGGTGACCAGGAAGGTGTTCTTGCGCCCGACCATGTCGCCGATCCGCCCGAACACGATCGCCCCGAACGGTCGAACCGCAAAGCCCGCCGCGAAGGCCCCCAGCGCCAGAATGAAGCCGGTGGTTTCGTTGACGCCCGCGAAGAACACCTTCGAGATGAAGGTGGCGAGAAGGCCGTAGAGATAAAAATCGTACCATTCGAACACCGTGCCCAGCGAGCTGGCGGTGATCACCAGCTTCTCGTCGTGGGTCGCCTTGTGGTGCTTGGGCATGGCAGCCACTTCGGCCGCCGATTCATGGAAATCCATTGTCCCTCTCCTGTTGTTATTTCGTCAGAAGCTGTATTTCGCGGCTACTTCGACCCGGTCGGTCGAGCCATCGGCGCCGTTGACCAGCTCGCGCTCGCCGTGGCGGTACTCGATCCCCAAGTCGATGTTCTTGACCGGTGAGTAGAACAGGTTGGCGGCGGCGCTCCAGGCCTTCTTGTTGAAGGTGGCGATATTGGCCAGGGCCAGGCTGTCGGAATAGTCGACGTTTTGATAGCTGCCCATCAGGTTGGCCCGCACGCCCGGTGCCAGCGGCACCCGAACCGCCCCGATCAGCGCCAGAACGTTGACCGATTCAAGCTTGTTGGTGGCGGGCACGTAAACCGCGTCGGGGGCGAAGTTCAGCCCGATGTAGCGGCTGGCGTTCTGACCATAAGTGACCATGAAACGCGCATCGCCGGTCTTGGCATCGTTGAAGAACAGCTTGCCGCCAAGGCTGACTGCATAGCCGCCGGTGGTGGTGGCAACACCCGCATTCTCCGCCCGCACCTGGCGGACCAGTCCGGCGAGCGAGAGCTCGTGGCGCTTGCCGGTCAAGGCCAGGCGGGCGGTGAAATCGGGCATGTGGTCGTCGCCGTTCTCGATCAGCGAGGGCGAACCGAGATTGGCCGTGCCGGATTCGGGATTCTCCACGCCCAGATGCAGCGTGGCACCCTTGCCCAGCGGCGCGCTGTAGCGGATCAGCGGCTGGCGGACGAAGACCGTGCCTTCCGCGCCGCCGACGTAGTCGGTGCTTTCGGGAAGCGCGCCGGTGTACTGGAAGGTCGACCAGTCCTGCCCGAAGGTCCAGCGGTCGATCTGCATATAGGCCCGGCGCAGCGCCAGATTGTAACCGTTGGTGGTGCGCTGCGAGCCCTGGGTTCCGGGCGAGGTCTGGAAATCAACCTCAAGGTATCCCTTGACGCTGTGCCCCGAAACCGCGGTGTCGAGGTTGAGCCAGAAGCGCGATTGCTTGGCGGTGAAGTCCGTCACCCGGCTTGCCGGCCCGGTGCCGGTGGGGATGGTCTGGGGAAGGTAGAAATCGCGGCCAAGCGAATTGGTCGCCACTTCGCCTTCGGAATAGCGCGTGCTCGCCGCCAGCAGCTTGAGATAGCCGCCAAGCTTGAAGGTGGTCGCCCCGGACTTGAAGCCATCGGGCTGGGCCACCGGCGCGGGGGCAGGCTTGCTTTCAAGCGCGGCCAGGCGGGTGTCGGTTGCCTGGGCCTGGGTTTCGGCGGCCTGGGCGCGGGCTTCGGCCTGTTCGGCGCGAATCCGCAATTGTTGGTTTTCCTGGCGCGCGGATGCCAGATCGCCGCGCAATTCGGTCATCTCGGCTTCGAGCCGGTCGAGCCGGTCTTCGACCGAGGCCGCTTTCGCCCAGGCATGTTGCGGGGCGACGAGCGCGGAGGCAGCCAGCAGACCACCGATCACCGCTTTCCTTGCGATATCCATTTCCCTCTCCTTGCATGCCCGATCCCTTGGCGGATTCGGTGCGATGCCCGGTGATGCCCGCGAGTAATCGGCGTGAGCAGAGCGACCAAGGTCGCAGGCTTACGACCAAAGTCTAAGCTCGCTTTGAAAGCAGGCCTTGGCTAGGTTCGGGCTAACGGCCGGGGGCCAGAAAACAGTACGGAGAGGAAGGACACAGATGAGCGAGGCGGTTTATCCGGTTCCGGCTGACTGGAGCGAGAAAGCACTGGTAAACGAGGAGCGGTATCAGGAAATGTACCGCGCCTCGATCGAGGATCCCGAGGCGTTCTGGCGCGCAGAGGGCCAGCGGCTCGACTGGATCAGGCCCTTCACCGCGGTCAAGCAGACCAGCTTCAACGAGGCCGATTTCGGGATCAGATGGTTCGCCGACGGCACCCTCAACCTCGCCGCCAATGCGCTTGACCGGCATCTTGCCCAGAACGGCGATACGACCGCGATCATCTGGGAGCCCGACAGCCCCGACGAACCGGCCCGGCACATCTCCTACCGCGAACTTCATGCCGAAACCTGCCGCTTCGCGAACCTGCTCAAGGCGCGCGGGGTGAAGAAGGGCGATCGGGTAACGATTTATCTGCCGATGGTGCCCGAGGCGGCAGTGGCGATGCTCGCCTGCGCCCGGATCGGCGCGATCCATTCGGTGGTGTTCGGCGGGTTCAGCCCGGATTCGCTCGCCAGCCGGATCGAGGACTGCGACAGCACCGTGGTGCTGACCGCCGACGAGGGGCTACGCGGGGGCAAGGCCGTGCCGCTGAAGGCCAATGTCGACGAAGCGTTGCTCAAGCTGCCCAGCGTGGAAACGGTAATCGTGCTGCGACGCACCGGCGGCAACGTGGCGATGGTGCCAGGCCGCGACGTCGACTGGCACGAAGGCGTGGCGGCCCAGTCCGCCGATTGCCCGCCCGAGGAGATGAACGCAGAGGATCCGCTGTTCATCCTCTATACCTCGGGCTCCACCGGCAAGCCCAAGGGCGTGCTGCACACCACTGGCGGCTACGGCGTCTGGGCCTCGATGACCCACCAGTACGTGTTCGATTACCGCCCGGGGCAGATCTATTGGTGCACCGCCGACGTTGGCTGGGTCACCGGGCACAGCTACATCGTCTATGGTCCGCTGATCAACGGCGCGACCACGCTGATGTTCGAAGGGGTGCCCAGCTACCCCGACGCGAGCCGGTTCTGGCAGGTGATCGACAAGCACAAGGTCGAAATCTTCTACACCGCCCCCACCGCGCTGCGCGCACTGATGCGCGAGGGCGACGATTTCGTCACCCGCACCAGCCGCTCCAGCCTGCGGCTGCTGGGATCGGTGGGCGAGCCGATCAACCCCGAGGCGTGGGAATGGTATCACCGCGTGGTGGGCGACGGGCGCTGCCCGATCGTCGACACCTGGTGGCAGACCGAAACCGGCGGGGTGCTGATCAGCCCGCTGCCCGGCGCCACCGCGCTCAAGCCCGGCTCGGCGACCAAACCGTTCTTCGGGGTCCAGCCGATGCTGGTCGACAACGAGGGCATTCCGATCGAGGGACCGGGCGACGGCTGCCTGGTCATCACCGACAGCTGGCCGGGGCAGATGCGCACCGTGTGGGGCGATCACGAACGCTTCTTCCAGACCTATTTCAGCACCTTCAAGGGACTCTACTTCACCGGCGACGGCTGTCGCCGGGATGCGGACGGCTATTACTGGATCACCGGCCGGATCGACGATGTGATCAACGTTTCCGGGCACCGGATGGGCACCGCCGAAATCGAGAGCGCGCTGGTCGCCCATGCCAAGGTGGCCGAAGCTGCGGTGGTCGGCATGCCGCACGAGATCAAGGGCCAGGGTATCTATGCCTTCGTCACCACCAACGCCAATGTCGAACCCGACGAAGATCTGCGCAAGGAGCTCGTCAAGTGGGTTCGCCATGAAATCGGCCCGATCGCAACGCCCGACGTGATCCAGTTCGCCCCCGGCCTGCCCAAGACCCGCTCGGGCAAGATCATGCGCCGGATCCTGCGCAAGATCGGCGAGAATGACGTCAGCAACCTGGGCGACACTTCAACCCTGGCCGATCCCTCGGTGGTCGATCACCTGGTTGCCAACCGGGTGCAGGGTTAGATCCCATGACCGGGGCGGTCCTGATCGCCGACGACCACCCGCTGTTCCGCCAGGCCCTGAGCCTGGCGGTGCAAAGGGCCGTAGCGGAGGCCAGGATCATCGAGGCCGGGACCCTTGCCGCAGCTCTGCGCGCGGCAGGGGAATGCGAGGATCTCAAGCTGATCCTGCTCGATCTCAAGATGCCGGGCGCAGTCGGCTATTCGGGGATCGCCCTGCTTCATGCAGAATGCCCCGAAGTGCCGATCCTGGTCGTGTCCAGCGCCGAAGGCTCCGCCGCTGCCGATGAGGCGCGCGCCTTCGGGGCGATCGGCTTCCTCCCCAAGGACAGCGACCTTGCGGTGATCGAAACCACCATCGCGGCCGCGCTGGCGGGCAGGAAATCCCGCGCCTCCCCCAGCAACCAGCCCGAGGACAGCGTCAGGGAAGCGGTCGCGGGGCTCACCCCCGCCCAGCTGAAGGTCCTGCTTGCGGTGCTCGACGGCCAGCTCAACAAGCAGATCGCCTACAATCTGGGAATCAGCGAGGCCACGGTCAAAGCGCATATGACGGCGGTCATGCGCAAACTCGATGTCTCCAACCGCACCCAGGCCGCACTGGTCGCGCGGTCGCTGGGCCTAGACCTCAAGCACTGAGCTTGCCACGAGGAAGCGTTCGATCGCAGCGGGATCGACGGGCTTGGCCAGAATTGCAACGTCGAGACTGGCAGCAGCCTCGCGAAGCTCGGGCCCGCTCTCCGCGGTAATCAGCAATGCCGGCAAGCCAGGGCGACGGGCGCGGGCCGCTGCGATCAGCCCCAGACCATCCTCGCCGTTATCCAGCCGGTAATCGGCAAGCAAGGCGTCGGCGGTGTCGATCAGCGCCAGCGCCTCGGCGATGCCAGCGGCGCCCAGCGCCCGGTGGCCTAGCGAACCCAGCATGGCAGTGGTGGCCTCGACGATCCGCGCGTCGTTATCGACGACCAGGACCGTCAGCTGCCGGTCGGCGGCGCCCCGGCGCCCGGCCTCGCGCAGCCGGGCGCCCGATCCGGCCGCCTCGGCACGGGCAGTAAGCAACAGGCTGAACCGGCTTCCCTTGCCCGGAACCGAGGCGACCTCGACCCGCCCACCCAGAAGTCTGGCAATCCGTTCGACCAGCGCCAGCCCCAGCCCGTGGCCTTCCACTTCAACTTGTCCCAGCCGCGTGAACTCGCCGAAGATCGATCCAAGCTCGTCCGGTGCGATGCCAACACCCGTGTCGATCACATCGATCCGCCAGCTTGTGCCGCGCCGCCGGGTGCCGACCAGGATGCCGCCGGTCTGCGTATAGCGGACTGCATTGGTGAGAAAATTCTGCATCACCGATCGCAGCAGCCCCGGATCGGTATCGATCCAGCCGGGCGCGGGGCCCATGCGCAGGGCAAGCTGCTTCTCGACTGCCAGGGGCTGCAAGCTTTCGACCAGATCGCCCAGGAAAGAGGCCAGATGGATCGGCTCGTTGCCGGGGGCAATCCCGCCGGCATCGAGCCTGCTGATATCGAGCAAGGCCCGCAGCAGGTCTTCTGCGGCCACGATCGCGCCGTCGATCCGGCCCACCAGCTGCGCCTGCGATCCCGCGCTGTCTCGCCCCAGGGCAGCCGCAAACAGCCGGGCCGCATGGAGCGGTTGGAGCAGATCGTGGCTCGCGGCGGCAAGGAACCGGGTCTTTTCGCGGTCCGATTGGGCGAGCCGCCGGTTTGCCTCGCTCAGCTCCCGCGTCCGGTCGGCAACGCGCGCCTCCAGCTGGTCGAGAGTCCGCTTCAATTCTTCCCGTGCCGCGGCTTCGCCGGTGATGTCGGTAAAGCTCATCACATATCCGCCGCCGGGCATTGCCCCGCCCACGGTCTTGATCACCCGTCCATCGCGGCGGCGGCGCTCAAAGCTGTGTTCAAGCCCGGCGCGCAAGTGGGCCAGTCGCTTTTCGACCTGATGTTCGATCTCGCCGGGGCCAAAATCGCCCCGGTGGGCGTTATGGCGGATCAGATCCGCCACTGGGGCGCCTACCCGCACCATGCCCTCCGGATAGTCGAACAGCTCGAGGTACCGGCTATTCCACGCCACCAGATTCATCTCGGAATCGACCACGCTGATCCCGGCATCGAGGTTCTCGAACGTCGCGGCAAGCAGCTGGCGCGAGAAGCGCAGGCTTTGCCGACCCTCGTCGAGCAGCCGCGTTACTTCGGGCAAGCTCATCTTTCCCCCCGCCAAGGCCGAGGTGACCAGGGTTCTTGCCGCCGAAGTACCCACCACCCGCGAGATCAGCTCCTGGGCTCGTCTGGCCGACTTGCGATCGATTGCTGCCCCGCTGGCGGGCTGGGGAAACTCGGCAATGGTCCGCTCGCGACCGATGAAGCTGGCGGTAAGATCGATCAACTCGCCAAGATCGGTAACCTTGCGTTGTCCGCGCAGGATGCGCGGCAAGGCGGGGGAGCGCATTCCGCGCAGGTTGACCGCCACGAATACCAGGATGTTCGCGCCCAGGCTCCAGAACACGCCGTGGACCAAAGGCGAAGCGGAACCGATGCCGAACAGCCGCAGGGGATCGAGCGGCCCGTGCGCCAGCCCTTCCAGCCAGTGCTGGGGCACGATTGGCGGCAGGGCGAGCGTATAGCACCACAGCACCAGACCCGTTGCCAGGCTGGCCTTGGCGGCAAGCGGATCGCGCTGGCCCGCGTAGGCTGCGAGGATCAGATGGGGGGTGAACTGAGCCATCGCGGCAAAGGCGATCAGGCCGATCGAAGCCAGCGAATCCGAAGGAGAGACCAGCAGCGCCCACATCAGGGCCAGAAACACGATCCCGGCGATCGAAAGCCTGCGGATCGACAGCATGCGGCGCCCGATTTCGCCCGACTGGCCATCGCGGCTGCCGCTCAGCACGCTCGACAGCACCAGATCGTTGGAAACCATTGTCGCCAGCGCAGTCGTATCGACGATTGCCATCGAAGCCGCCGCGCTTACCCCGCCGATCAGCGCCGCCGCCAGCACAATCATCTGTCCGCTCGCCGCCGGAAGCTGCAACACGTAGAGATCGGGCGCGACACTGTCTCCAAGCATCGAGGCGCCGGCCATGGTGATCGGCAGCACCAGCACCGCCATCAGCCCGATGTAGGCGGCCAGGCCAAAGCGCGCTCTGGGCAGGTCGCCCGGATCCCGTGCCTCGACCAGCCCCATATAGAACTGCCGGGGCAGCGCGATGATCGCCATCGCCGAAATCAGGAAGATCACACCGACATCGAGCGAGAGATTACCGGGTTTGAAGTTTCGCGCCAGAACCTCCCAGCCACGCGCCAGATCAGTCTGCCCTCCCCCCAGCATGACGGCAACGGCCAGCAGGGCAACAACCGCCAGCGCCGAGATCTTGATCAGCGAATCGACCCCGATCGCAAAGACCAGCCCCTCGCTCCGCCCCGCAAGTTCATAGCGCCGCGCCCCGAACAGCATGGCGAACAGCGCCAGCAGGATCGCGGCTCCCAGCATGACCGAGCCTTCGACATGACGCCCGGACACCACGGCCATGGCACTGCCGATCGAGCGCAGCTGCAACGCGATGTAGGGGATCGAGCCCAACAGCGCGATGATCGTCACCAGGCGCGCGACGCCGATATCGTGCCCGAAGCGCGCGGCGATGAAATCGGATACCGTGCTGGCTTGCTCCTGCATGACCGCTTCGGACAGGGAGCGCAGGAAACGCGGCGCGAAGAGCAGAAGCGTCATCGGCGCGAGGTAGATCGGCAGATAGCTCCACCCATCGCGCGCCGCGCTGCCCACGGCGCCATAAAAGGTCCAGCTGCTGCAATAGACGCCCAGCGCCAGGGTAAAGGTGAGGTGGCGCAGCCGGGTTCGGGATTCCAGACGATTGCCCGATTGCTCAACCACGGTGGCCAGCGCGAACAGGCCCGCAATCAAGGCCAATATCAGCAAAGTTGCCTTTGGCAGACCCATTGCGATGGCCCGGTTGCTCCTCTTCCCCCGGACACAATAGCCGCCATCCCCGGCGCAACAATAGACATTTGCGCAGGGGGGCTGTCTGCGCCCGGCGGCCTGTCCGATACCGCGCGCCGCGACCCGCCAGACTTAACCAATGTTTCAAGCCTGTGCTGCTAGCACCGGTGGCGATGGGCAAGCTGGGGGCAGCGATCGGGGAGTTCTTCAATCCCCACATTCCGGAGGAAATCCGGGACGAGTTCCTGTTGCTTTCGGCCAGCCAGCTGCAGGTGCAATCGCGGCTGCTGTTCCTGGCGCTGCTGCTGACCACCCCGACCGCCGCGCTGGCCGCCTCACAAGGAGCAAGCTTCTGGGTCCGGGTTGCCACTCCTGCGGCGATGGCCCTGTTCTGCCTGCTCGGCTTCCTCAATCTCAACCGCGATCTGCGCCTGTCGGTCAGCCCGCGGCGCGCGGCGCGGTTCCTCATGGAATCGACCGTCGCCTCCTCGCTGATCGCGGTGATGTGTTCGGCCTGGTGCGTCCACTCATGGCTTGGCGCACCGGCCTCGGAACGGATCTATTACCCGATCATCATCGCGCTCGGCGCCTTTTCGACCGCCTACTGCGTCGCCAGCGCGCGGATCGCGGCGATCCTCAACCTGTCGATCAACCTCGTGCCGATGACCGTGCTGCTGACCACCTCAGGCAGCCGGATGGACTTTGCCGTGGCGATCAGCCTGATGGTCGCGGCGCTGTTCCAGCTGCACATGATCGTCAAGCAGCAGGGCAACGTGGTCAACCTGCTGTGCCTGCAACGCCGCGCGCGCGAACTGGCGCTGTCCGATCCGCTGACCGGCCTGCTCAACCGCCGCGCGCTGCTCGACAACGCGCTCGCGCTGGGCCGCGAGGAACCGCTGCGGCTGCTGGTGATCGACATCGATCATTTCAAGGCGATCAACGATGGCCACGGCCACGATGTCGGCGATCAGGTGCTGTGCGAGGTGGCCGAACGCCTGGCAATCCGCGCCGAGATCATGGGCAGCGTGGCCCGCATCGGCGGCGAGGAGTTCGCCGTCCTGGGCACCGCCGCGGAACTGCCCGAGGCGCTGGCGCTGGCGATCCTGACCGACCTGCGCACCGCCGCCATGCCCCACGGCCAGCCCCTGACCGTCTCGATCGGAATCGCCGAGGGCAGCGTAGGCAGCGAGGACGACTGGCGCGATCTCTTCCAGCGCGCCGACATGGCGCTCTACGAAGCCAAGCAGAGCGGCCGCAACCGCGCCGTCCACTTCGAGGCAGCGCCGCTCCCCGCCGCAAAGCCGGATCGGATCGCCGCCGCCTGATCGCGCCGCCCGGCGCACTTTTCATTTTCCTACAGCCCCCCTTGCGGGGCATGGTCCCAAGCCCTTCCCCAGCTTCCGGACTACGCCCATGACCATCGACAAGCGCCGCCGCCGCCCCCGCCCGGGCGAGCTGCCCGCCTTCCTCCCCGTCCCCCGCCAATATCAGCGCCACGATGGCTGGACCGACGAGCGCCAGCGCAATTTCATCGCCGCGCTGGCCGATACCGGCAGCGTCAAGGCGGCCGCCCACCGCGTCAACATGACCCCCGAAGGCGCCTACCTCCTGCGCCGCCACCCCGAAGGCGCCAGCTTTCGCCAGGCCTGGGAGGCCGCGCTCGCGCTCGGCGTCCAGCAGCTCGAGGATATCGCCATGGAACGCGCGCTCTATGGCCAGGAAGTGCCGGTCTATTTCTACGGCAAGCTGATCGGCAGCCGCGTGGTCCACAATGACCGCTTGCTGATGTTCATGCTGCGCAACCGTGCCCCCACCCGCTTTTCCGCCGATGGCCGCGCCGCCGACCGCCAGAACACCATCGGCAACCCCGTGAAAGCTAACGAACTCAGCCGCCTCAAGCGGCAATGGCGCAAGGAATGGGAGGAAGAACGCAAACGCGAAGAACCTGAGGACGATTGCCTCGAAGCGCTCGACACCCAGCTCGAACGGATGCGAACCAACTGGCTGGCTGGCATGACCAGCCGCACCCGCGCGCTCTACGAGGCGTTCCGCAGTGCGCTGGACGAGGATGAGACGGCGGGCAGAACGGGGTGGGATGAAGAGGGCGACGGAGAGGACTAACTACCCCTTCGCCCCGTCATTTCGCCCTCCCCTCACCTCCCGTTCCCGTCTTCCCGGACTAGATCTTGGATCCAGCTTCCTTTTTATCCGCTCGCCGCAAGAACCAACCGAGCGTCGGATCAGGTCCGCAGTGACGGAAGCAAGATGTTCCTGACCTGCCGCTGCCTTTATTGAACTAATGGGGAGAGTTTGGGGGGGTGGGTGTCCAGCACCACAATTTCCAGGGTAACAGGGTAAGGGAGGCGATCTATCATAAATACTTGTCATATTTGGTGAAGATAACGAACTAGTAACTAAAACTACTAGACGAATTTCATGATCGCATTCGCCCAAAGAAGTACCACAATGGCCAAGATAGTCTTCGTCTCCCAACAATGCTTGACATCCTGCGACGACTGTTCGTCATGTCCTTCCAGCAACTCAACTCGCCGCCGGTCAAACGCGTCTTCGTCAGGCATCTTCACTGGCGCCTCGTTACGGAAAGAGGAAGCACCGAGTCGCGATCACCTGCAAATCCGAATCGCCGCGCCAATCGGTCCCGGAGGCAATTTCGCATTGCCCGGAATCCCATGTCGGTTAATTCAACCCAGTTTCGGCGTTTGTCGTCGATATCGCCTGTTCGCGAAATGAGTCCCTGGGATTCGAGCGCCGCCAACCACCTTAACGCTGTCGTGGGCGGGACCCGTGAGCCGATGCATGCCGAAGTAATCGAGACGCGTTGTCCCTTTGCTTTGCTAATGAAGAGATCAAGCAGGATATCCCAGCCGGGCTCTCCGAAGAGCTCAGGGTCAAAATAGGAGCGCCTTCGACCGCGCTCGTGGTACTCCTTGCGTGCCAATGCGTAGAGACTAGGCAGGTCATCGACGACCTGCGGCGCGCCATCGGTGTTGAGAAGTGGAATTCCGGAAGCTGGGACCGCAGTACCACCAACCTCAACGCTTTCAGCGAGCGCGATGAGGTATTGGCCCATGTCCCGCAAGACTGCGACCGAATCTGTATCTTTGGTTGCTTCAGTCACAAGACGTTCAATCTGCGCATGCTGACAACTTTGGTTCCAGCGATGATCAAATGATCGACGATCTCCACGTCCAACGCCGAAGCCACCATCTTGATGTACTTTGTCGATCGAATGTCCTCGATACTGGGTTCGGGGACTTCCGACGGATGATTGTGCACAAGAATCAGACCTCGCGCGCCAAGTTCGATGGCGCGCCTCAAGACATTTGATATCCGAGCTTTGACCCGGCTCGTGGTACCGACCGAGACTCTTTCCTCCGAAATGAACCCCCGATCATGATCGACAAAGATTGCGTGCAATTC
>JAKOWQ010000417.1 GCA_029781465.1 Pseudomonadota bacterium | reverse complement strand
TCCCGAGCGGCTGGGCAATCAGGTGCGCGGCGGGCTGTTCCGCCAGATCGACAAGCTCGAGGTGTCGCCGCTGCTTGGGCAGATGCTGTCCACCACCATTGCCGATCGTCGCCACATGCCGGTGATCGATTCGCTGGTGCGCTGGGCGGGGCTGACGCTGGAAGACAATGAGGAGCTGATCCGCGATCTGATCCACCAGCGCGCCAACGCGGTGCTGCGCTGGACCGGGCTCGACGAAAAGCTCTCCAATTCGGTGCTCGACGGGCTCTACAAGCTGTTCGCCGAAGTCATCGTCGATCCCGATCATCCCCTGCGCGGCAAGGTTGAGGAAGGTCTCGCCAAGCTCGCCCAGGATCTGCAGGACGATGCCGAGCTTCGCGCGCGGGTCGAGCGGCTCAAGGGCGAAATGCTTGCCAATCCCGCCGTCTCGGCCTGGTGGCAAGGGGTGTGGGAGCGGCTGCGCACCGGCATGCTCGCGCGGCTGCGGCGCCCGGCGGGCGAGGGGAGCGGGCAGTTCGCCGAAGCCCTGACCGAACTTGGCCGCCACCTGCGTGACGATCCCGTGCTGCAGGTCCAGATCAACCGCTTCGCGCGGCGCACCGTGGTCGGTATTGCCAGCCGCTATGGCGATCAGATCGTCCGGCTGGTCTCCGAAACGGTCAAGCGCTGGGACGCCGAGACTGTCACCGGGCGGATCGAGGGCGCGGTAGGCCGCGACCTGCAATTCATCCGCATCAACGGCACTTTGGTTGGAGGGCTTGTCGGGGTCGCGATCCACGCGCTAGACGCCTTGCTGTGAACCGGCCCCTTCTTACCACCGCCCGCCTTGAGCTCTGGCAGCCTGCGCTTCGCGACCTTGCCGATCTCCATCACCTGACCCTCGATGACGAGACCCGCCGGTTTCTGGGCGGCTTTACCCCGAGCGAAGCCGATGCCTTTGCCCGCCTGCACCGCAATGCGGGGGCGTGGGCGCTCCACGGCTACGGCACCTTCATGGTGCGGCTGCGAGGCGAAGAACGGATCATCGCCAACTGCGGCATCTTCCGCAGCCACCGGGGCTTTGGGCCGGACAAGGGGCTCGACGATGTGCCCGAAGCCGGCTGGATCGTCCACAAGGACCATTGGGGGCAGGGCGTGGCCCGTGAGGCGATGGAAGCCAGCCTTGCCTGGTTCGACGGCCACCACGGCCGCCAGCGGATCGCCTGCATGATCGAGGAAGGCCACACCGCCTCGGACGCACTGGCGGGCAAGCTGGGGTTCGAGCGCTATGGGCGGCACGAGGTTGAGGATGGGGCGGCTCTGGTGCTTTATGAGCGGGGCTAGCCCCAACATTCGCTTCGCGAGCGACGTTAATATCGCTGAGGGCCTCGTAGACGACCCGCGCGGCTCAAGAACTGCGCTTCGGCTGAATCTTCGAACGGGTATATGCAAACTGAAGCGACTGAATCAGTGTGCAAGCGGAGCAATTGCGTGAAGTTGCTACCTTGGTCGATCACATTGCGGTTCCCTCCGAATTTCACCAAGAATTGAACGCCGGATGCAGTAAACACGAAGTATGTGCCTCCTTTTCCCCGGCATCTGACGGGATAGAAGACGAATTGCCGGGTGTCGTAGGCATCTGAGATCAAGGTATTGATCATGACAATTGGCTCATCAAAATCTGCATGATCGGATGCTAACGCAATTTCTCCTGCCCTCATAAGGTAGGGGCCGAGTGAGACATCGTCAAAATGATGGAGCTTCGACAACGAAGCTCGGTAAATCACTGATACGGCAAATTGGATCGCAGCCCGCGTGTCGATGGCAACTTTGGCAATTTCATAGGCTTGGCGATCACGTGCCACTTCATGGAATGTATCCAAGTGTTCAACGAACCAACGATCTGCTTGCCCAATCTTCCCATCGCACGTCTGGCAGAGGATATTTGGATCAAATATTCCATTCTGGATATTGGAAACAACGGCGCGTTCGGGAAAGATCGCCATTGTCTTTCTATCAGGCCCTCTTTGCCGAAATCCACGAACTACGGCCTTCGGGATAATATGAGCCTCTATGGTTGGCTCTTTTTTGCAATATCCGCATAATGCCGCCATTCAGCCGATATTGTGACAACGACGGGGAATTCAAGGCAACCTGATGGGCGGCAGTCCTGGCCGCCCATCTGAGCTACGCTAAGCACATATTTGGTTCAAAGCTTCCCGGTCAGCTCCGGCACGGCGTTGAACAGGTCGGCCACCAGGCCCAGGTCGGCGACCTGGAAGATCGGAGCGTCTTCGTCCTTGTTGATGGCGATGATGGTCTTGGAATCCTTCATCCCCGCCAGGTGCTGGATCGCGCCCGAGATGCCGATGGCGACATAGACTTCGGGAGCCACGATCTTGCCGGTCTGGCCGACCTGGAAGTCGTTGGGGACGTAGCCGGCGTCAACCGCGGCGCGGCTGGCGCCGACCGCGGCGCCAAGCTTGTCGGCCAGCGGGAAGATCGTGGCCTGGAAGGTGTCCGCATCCTTGAGCGCGCGGCCGCCCGAGACGATGATCTTTGCCGATGTCAGTTCGGGCCGCTCGCTCTTGGCGATTTCGCTGCCGACGAAGCTGCTGGTTCCGGCATCGCCCGGGCCGGAAACGGCCTCAACGCTACCCGAGCCGCCGCTGGTCGCCGCCTTGGCGAAGGCGGTGCCGCGCACGGTGATCACCAGCTTGGCATCGCCCGATTCAACCGTGGCGATGGCGTTGCCGGCATAGATCGGACGGGTGAAGGTCTTGGGGCCTTCGACCGAAAGGATATCGCTGATCTGCATCACATCGAGCAGCGCGGCGACGCGCGGCGCGATGTTCTTGCCGGTGGTGGTGGCGGGTGCGACGAAGGCATCGTGGTGCCCCATCAGGTCGGCCACCAGCGGCGCGACGTTTTCAGCCAGCGCATTGGCATAGGCCGCGTCGTCGGCCAGGTGAACCTTGCCCACTCCGGCGATCTGCGCGGCCTGATCGGCCACCGCCTTGCAGCCCGATCCAGCGACCAGCAGATGAACCTCGCCAAGCTGCGAGGCGGCGGTGACGGCGGCCAGGGTAGCGTCCTTGACCGAGGCGTTGTCGTGTTCGACCCAAACGAGAGTTTTCATCTCAAGCTACTCCCATTTCCTTGAGCTTGGCGACGAGGGCATCCACGTCTGCCACCTTGATCCCGGCGCTGCGCACCGGCGGTTCGCTGACCTTGAGGGTCTTGAGCCGCGGGGCAACGTCCACGCCGTAGTCCCCCGGCGCCTTGGTCGCGAGCGGCTTGGACTTGGCCTTCATGATGTTGGGCAGCGAGGCATAGCGCGGCTCGTTGAGGCGCAGGTCGGTGGTGACAATCGCGGGCAGCGCCAGCTTGACCGTTTCCAGACCGCCGTCGATCTCGCGCTTCACCACAACCGAATCGCCGTCCACCGCAACCTCGTTGGCGAAGGTGCCCTGCGGGCGGCCCATCAGCGCGGCGACCATCTGGCCGACCTGGTTGCTGTCATCGTCGATCGCCTGCTTGCCGGTGATGATCAGCCCGGGGGCTTCCTCATCGGCGACACCCTTGACGATCTTGGCGACCGCCAGCGGCTCAACCTCGACCCCATCGTCGACCTGGACCAGCACGGCGCGGTCCGCGCCCATGGCGAGGGCAGTGCGCAGCGTTTCCTGAGCCTTGGCCGGGCCGACCGACAGCGCGACGATCTCCGAAACCACGCCCTTTTCCTTCAGGCGAATCGCTTCCTCGACCGCGATCTCGTCAAAGGGGTTCATGCTCATCTTGACGTTGGCGAGATCGACACCGGTGCCATCGGATTTCACCCGCGGCTTCACGTTGTAGTCGATCACGCGCTTTACGCAGACCAGGGCCTTCATGTGCTTCAAGCCTTTCCCAGTGAATGACGCCTTTGCGCCTAGTTTACGTTTACGGAAACGTCAACCCGCCATCAAGCGCGCCGACCGAATGCTGCCGTGAATCTGCCATCGCCGGGCACTCCGGCGCGGTCAAGCATCGAATCAGATCTGGTCTTGCCCAATGCAAAGGGCCGGACTCGCATCAGCGAGGCCGGCCCCACGATACTTGCAGCTGATCGGGATCAGGCGGCCTTGCGAACCTCGGCGACGATCTTCTTCGCCGCATCGCCCAGGTCGCTGGCCGAAACGATCGGCAGGCCCGAGCCTTCGAGGATCTGCTTGCCCAGCTCGACATTGGTGCCTTCGAGGCGGACCACCAGCGGAACCGAGAGGTTCACTTCCTTGGCTGCGGCGACGATCCCTTCGGCGATGATATCGCACTTCATGATCCCGCCGAAGATGTTGACGAGGATCCCCTTAACCGCCGGGTCCTGAAGGATGATCTTGAACGCCGCGGTGACCTTTTCCTTGTTGGCGCCGCCGCCCACGTCGAGGAAGTTGGCGGGGAATTCGCCGTTGAGCTTGATGATGTCCATCGTCGCCATGGCGAGGCCCGCGCCGTTGACCATGCAGCCGATGTTGCCGTCGAGCTTGATGTAGGCAAGGTCGTACTTGCTGGCCTCGATCTCGGCCGGGTCTTCCTCGGTCTCGTCGCGCAGCGCCATCACGTCGGGATGACGGTAGAGCGCGTTCGAATCGAAGCTCATCTTGGTATCGAGCACCAGCAGCTTGCCATCGCATTCGGCCAGCGGGTTGATCTCGATCATCGAGCAATCGAGCGCCAGGAACGCGTCATACAGCTGCTTGCCCAGCACCTGGGCCTGCTTGTTGAGATCGCCCTTGAGCTTGAGCCCGAAGGCGAGGGCCCGGCCGTGGTGAGGCATGAAGCCCTGCGCCGGATCGATGGTTATCGTGACGATCTTTTCGGGTGTCTCGTGGGCGACATCCTCGATGCTCATCCCGCCTTCGGTCGAGGCGATCATGGCGATCCGCCCGGTGGCGCGATCAACCAGCATCGAAAGGTAGTATTCCTTGCCGATATCGACCCCGTCGGTGACGTAGAGGCGGTTGACCTGCTTGCCGGCATCGCCGGTCTGGATTGTCACCAGGGTGTTGCCCAGCATGTCCCTGGCGTGAGCTTCGACCTCCTCGATCGACTTGGCCAGGCGCACACCGCCCTTTGCATCGGGGCCCAGTTCCTTGAACTTGCCCTTGCCTCGGCCGCCGGCGTGGATCTGGCTCTTCACAACATAGAGCGGCCCGGGAAGCTGTTTGGCCGCTTCCACCGCTTCGGCAACCGACATCGCGGGAACGCCCTTGGGGATGGCAATACCGAACTTGGCGAGCAGTTCCTTGCCTTGGTATTCGTGAATGTTCATCGTCTGACATCTCCGGGGAGGGGCAAAGCCAATTGTGCGCTGCCGCATAAGCACAGCCGGAAAGGCTTGAAAAGGTCTCCATGACCCGCAAGGACAAGAAATATGAACGCCAGTTGCGAGTCATTCCTAACAATACCCGGATCGGCCCGATGATCGATCGCGAACGCCTGGAGCGGGTCGTGCGCGAGGCCGGGCAGATTGCGCTGGGCTACTGGCCGGGGCACGGCCACGCGCTCGATTCGTGGGAGAAGGACCCGGGTAGCCCGGTGAGCGCGGCTGATCTTGCGGTCGATGCGTTCCTCAAGCGCGAGCTCGCGGGGCTGCTGCCCGCCGCCGGGTGGCTTTCCGAGGAGACTGTCGATGCGCCGGATCGTCTTGCTGGCGGCCTGATCTGGCTGGTCGATCCGATCGATGGCACACGCGACTTCATCCGGGGCCGTTCGGGTTGGGCGGTATCGGTCGCGCTGATCAGCGCGGGGCGTCCACTGATCGGTATGCTCGATGCGCCCGCAAGAGGCGAATTCTGGCATGGCGAGGCCGGGCGGGGCGCCTGGCGCAACGGCGCGCGCCTGAATGCGAGCCGCCGCACCGAACTCACCGGAGCGAGGGTTCCCGCCCAGGTGCTGCCCAGGATCGATGCCGATCTGACCAGTGTCGACCAGCCCAACTCGATCGCGCTCAGGATCGCAATGGTCGCCGCCGACGAGGCCGATCTCGTCGCCACGCTGCGCTGGGGCTACGAGTGGGACATCGGCGCCGCCGCGTTGATCGCGCGTGAGGCCGGAGCCGCGGCGAGTGACGCCTTCGGTGCACCGCTGGGTTACAACAAGCGCGATCCGCGCGCGTTTGGCGTGCTTGTCAGCGCACCAGCGATCCATGCCGCAGCAGTCGAGCGGCTGGCGGACAGGGCGCGCGAACTGGCCGACAGCTGAGCGCTATTGTGCGGCCCTGGCGGCGGCGACGTCTTCCTGGGTCACCGGCACGATCTTGATCTCGACCCGGCGGTTCCGGGAGCGGCCATCATCGGTGTCATTGCTCGCCACCGGCATGGTTTCGCCAAAACCCTGGCTGCGGATACGCGCCGCCGAAACCCCGCGCGAGATCAGGTAATTCGCCACAGTGCGGGCCCGGTTTTCCGACAAGGTCTGGTTGTAGGCGTCCGATCCGGTCGAATCGGTGTGGCCGTAAACGTCGACCAGGCTGTTGGGATATTCCTGCAGGCTCTGCGCCACCTGATCCAGCGTGGCGCGGAATTCAGGCTTGAGGGTGTAGGAGCCGACGTCAAAGGTCACCCCGTCGGGCAGATTGACCAGGATCGCGCTGCCGTTATCGGTGGTGGTCACGTCCACCCCGGTCCCGGCGGTCTTTTCCTTGAGCTCCTTGATCTGCTTGTCCATCGTGTAGCCGACCGCCGCGCCGGCCACGCCACCCAGCCCGGCGCCGACGATCCGCCCGGTCTTGCCGCCGATCAGCCCGCCCAGCAGACCGCCGACCACCACCCCGCCAACCCCGCCGATCGCGGTGCGCGAGACCTTCTTTTCGCCGGTATTGGGATCGGTGACGCAGGCCGAAACCGTCAGCAGCGAAACCGAAGCGAGAGACGATACGATCAGACGGCGCTTCAACATGGCGGCAACCCCTTTGTTTCCATGGAATATCGGCGTTTACCATGAAGCCACCAAGCTGAACAGGATCTGTCCGATGGCTTTCCCAATCATTCAAGATGGTTACGGCCACGGACCGCCACCCCCCTTCGCCTTGGCGCGCATTTCTGCTAGCCAGCCGGGGTGAGTGCATTTCCCTGGTCCGATGTCGCGGTGATTGCCGCGCTGATCCTGCTCAACGGCCTGTTCGCGATGACCGAACTGGCGATTGTTTCTGCCCGTCCGGCGCGTCTCAAACTGCTGGCCGAGCGCGGCAGCCCGGGCGCCAGGGCGGCGCTCGAAATGGAGCGCGATCCCGGCCGTCTGCTGTCCACCGTGCAGACCGGCATCACCCTGATCGGGATCATCGCCGGAGCTTATTCGGGGGCCAGTCTTGGCGGGCCGCTGGGTGAGCGGCTGGTGGCGCTGGGTGTGCCGCCACGCTGGGCGCCGGAGGCCGGGTTCGCCATCGCCATCGCGCTGACCACCTATTTCAGCCTGGTAGTCGGCGAACTCGTCCCAAAGCAGATCGCGCTGCGCGCCGCGGAACCGATCGCGGTGATCGCGGCCAGGCCGATGGCGATGCTTTCGCGGATCACCGCGCCGATGGTCTGGCTGCTCGATCGCTCCTCGGCCCTGCTGCTGCGCCTGATCGGGGTGCGCCACAAGGGCGAACACGCGCTCACCGCCGAGGAATTGCAGTTGGTCTTCACCGAGGCCACCCGCTCGGGAGTGATCGAGGAGGAAGAGCGCGCGATCATGACCGGGATCATGCGCCTTGCCGACCGTCCGGTGCGCGAATTGATGACTCCCCGGACCGAGCTCGACACGATCGACCGCCGCGCCAGCGAGGACGAGCTGCGCGCCGCCATCAAGGCGTCGCCGCATTCGCTGCTCCCGGTTGCCGACGGCAGTCCCGACAACATCGTCGGGGTGATCAAGGTCAAGGACGTGCTCAAGGTGCTTCTCGCCGGGCGCAAGCCGCAGGTTGGCCGCCTGATGCGCCGGGCCGAGGTGATCCCCGATCAGCTCGATGCGATGGACGCGCTGCGCCTGCTCCAGCAGTCGGATGTGGCCATGGCGCTGGTCCATGACGAATACGGCCATCTCGAAGG
>JAKOWQ010000403.1 GCA_029781465.1 Pseudomonadota bacterium | reverse complement strand
AGCGCAATGATGCGGCGCTATTCCGATCCCTTCGTGCGGCGCTTGTTGCGGCGCGGCGGGCATCCCGGCATGGTTGGGCGCAAGGTTGGCCCCTATGTCGATGCCTGGAATGTCGAGGCCGATCCGGGCTGGAGCCTGTTCGGGCTGATGCGCTATCGCAGCCGCCGCGACATGATCGCGATGGTCCGCGATCCCCTGTTTGCCGAAGTCCATCCCTACAAGCTGCTGGGCATCCCCACCACCTTCAGCTTTCCCACCCAGCGGCAGGTTTCGCTCTATGCGGGGCCACGGGTATGGGTGGCGCTGGTGCTCGCGCTGGGCGCGGCGCTGCTGCAACTGTTGCTGAGGTGAAATTTGCCGCTTGAACTTGACCCAAGGTCAAGTGCTAGGCCGGTTCCATGGAACAGGCACTCGACATCGCCGAAGTGGCCCGCCGCACCGGGCTGACCAGCCGGGCACTACGCTTTTACGAGGCGCGCGGGCTCGTACAGCCGCTGCGTGCCTGGTCGGGACGACGCGCCTATGGCCCTGCCGAACTTGAGCGGCTGGGTGCGATTCTGGCACTCAAGCGCGCCGGGTTCAGTCTGGCATCGATCAAGAGGCTGCTGGGCGAACGCCGGGTGGATCTGGCCCGGCTGGTCGCGGCCCAGCTTGAGGAGCTTGACGCGCGCGCGGCCGAGATTGCCGCGACGCGCGGCCTGCTCCGCTCGATTCAGTCCCGCATCGATCGCGGCGAGCCGATCGACGTCGCGACGCTCTGCTCGCTGATACAAAAGGGAAATTCGATGGAACAGGAACAATGGAAGGGGGTTAGCGAACGCTATCTGACCCCAGAGGAACAGGCGGATTTCGCCGCCAACATACCGCGCATCCCGGCTGATTTCGATCAGGCCTCCTATGCCGCCAGGTGGAAGGACCTGGGCAGCCGGATCGAGGCGGCGCTGCCGCTTGACCCGGCCAGCGCCGAGGCCAGGGCGTTTCTTGAGGAATGGAAGGCTTTGCTCGAACCCTTCACCCGGGTCGCCACCCCGGCGATGATGCAGGGGGCAACGCGGATGTACGAGAACATGGACGAATGGGAAGGCCAGGCCGATCCGGGCTTCTCTGCCAGGGTGTTTCAGTTCATCCAGGAAGTGGGCAGGGCCCAGCCAGCCGGGCATTGACCGGTGGGAGAGGCGCGGCCCAAGGGCTGCGCCTCAAACCGCCGCACGGCGCCGCAGCGCCAAGGCCCATGCGGCAACGATGATCGAAACAAAGGCGATCGTTCCGCCCAGCATCAGCAGTTCGTGGCTGACCGCCAGTCCCGCCAGGCCAAGCAGCCCGCCACCCGCGATCGCCGCGCCGGCCAGCTTGCGCCAGCCGGGTTGGCGCAGGTGCAGCGCGCCGATCAGCACCTCTGCCAGGCCCAGCAGGCCGAACTTGGTTCGCACCGCCGGGATCAGCTGATTGATTGTCGTCTGATCGCCGGGCAGGCTGGCAAGGATCGCCAGCAGGCGGCTGTTTTCCCACTGATCGGCCAGCGCCGCGACCACGACTGCGGCAATCCCCGCCAGGGCCAGGCGGCGAACCGGCGGGCTCTCGCGCAGCAGCGCGCCGAGCGCGAGGATCAGCAGAGCGGAATAGACCGGCACAAAGCCCAGAATGTCGAGCCACAGCCCCTTGGTTTGCGCGGCGACTGCCAGATCGCGGCAGCCGGGCAGGAACTGCGCGGCAACTTCCGCCGGATGCCGGACCATCTCGAAGGCGAGGATTGCATCGCCGCTGGCGTTGCAGGCCGATATTCCCTCGATCCGGCCAAAGCTCAGCGCGATTCCCAGAAACGGCAGCGCCACCACGGCGGCCAGGCGCCACAGGGTGCGGGGGTCAGCGGCCTGCCTCATTGGTTCGATCCTTCCCTTCAGGCCAGCGCCGCTGCGCGGCGGCGCCACTCGGCGGACAGCGGGCTGAGACTTGCCAAGGCCCTGGTCGCCTCGGGATCGCGTTTGTGCCCGCCCGCTACCAGCAGGTCAAATGCGCGGGCCACGCTCCAGTCGGGATGGGGCCGCGCGATCAGCTCCAGCGTGTCACCCGCGGCGGCGGCGCCTTGCTCGATCACGCGGTAATACCAGCCGCAATGCCCGGTCTTGACCACTTCAGCGGTCACGCGCGGATCGGAAAAGCGGTGTCCCAGCTTCCAGCAAGGCTGGCGGGCCTGGCTGATCTCGACCAGCGCGGTGCCGAGCCGCAAGCGATCGCCGATGCAGGCTTCGGCTTCGGTCAGGCCCGAGGTGGAGATGTTTTCTCCGAAAGCGCCTTCGCCCGCCAGCAGCGGATGATCGCCGACGAAGCCCTGCCAGTAGACATAGTGATCGTGCGGATAATGGTGGATCGCCATGTCCACCCCGCCGTGGTGGACCCGGTCGGCCTGTTCGTCGCCCGCCAGGCCCAGCGGGGTAACCGCCACCGGGCCGGCGCAGGGTCGCTTGCCGATCGCGCTGGCCTCGCCATCGCGGAACGGAAGGGTTTTTCCGATATTGATGCTGCGGATCGTGAAGCGGCTCATGCCTCCAGCTCTATGTCCCAATAGAGCCAGTCGCGCCAGGTTTCGTGCAGGTAATTGGGCGGAAAGCCGCGCCCGCGTTCCTGCAATTGCCAGGAGGTCGGGCGGATCGGTTCGAGCAACAGCGGCATGCCGGCCTGCCGGGGTGTACGCCCACCCTTCTTCAGGTTGCACGGCGCACAGGCGGTGGCGACGTTTTCCCAGCTGGTCCGCCCGCCCAGGCGGCGCGGGATTACGTGGTCGAAGGTCAGGTTGTGGGGGCTGCCGCAATACTGGCAGGCAAAGCGATCGCGCAGGAACAGATTGAAACGGGTGAAGGCGGGATGTTCGCTGGGCTTCACATATTGGCGCAGCGCGATCACCGAGGGGATCTGCATCGTCCAGCTGGGCGAATGCACCTCGCGCCCATAGGATGCGACGATATCGACCCGTTCGAGGAACACCGCCTTGATCGCGGTCTGCCACGGCCACAGGCTGAGCGGATAATAGGACAGCGGGGTATAGTCGGCGTTGAGGACCAGCGCAGGGCAATCGGCCAGATGGCGGGAGGGATCACCCTCGGCGCTGCGGAACCGGGCCGCGCGCTCGATCAGCTCCGACTTGAGCATGGCCTCCGGTAACTGGCCGGGGTTACGGTTCGGCGACAGTCCATGGACGGTATGGAGCATGGCGCGAGTCGGCGCGTCAAGCCTTGCGCCGGATGGAAATCCACAGGACAAGCCGGATCACGATGATCCGCACCCGCTTCGCCCCCAGCCCCAACGGCCTGCTGCATCTGGGCCATGCCTATGCGGCGCTGGTGGCGCACGATCTGGGGCGCGGGCGGGGCGGGGAATTCCTGCTCAGGATCGAGGATATCGACGCCTCGCGCAGCCGGGCAGACCTGGCCGAGGCGATCCTCGCCGATCTCGCCTGGCTCGGGCTGGAGTGGGATGGACCGGTCGTGTTCCAGTCCACCCGGCTGGCCAGCTATGCCGCTGCGGCCGAACGGCTGAAAGCGCTGGGGTTGCTCTATCCGTGCCGTTGCACCCGCGCCGATGTGCTGGCCTCGGCGCGCGCGGCGGGGCCGGAAGGGCCGCTCTATCCCGGCACCTGCCGGGGGCGGAATGTCGATCCCCAAGGCGCGGCCTGGCGGCTCGACATGGCCCGCGCCGTTGCGCTCGCCGGGCCGCTCGCATGGCACGACGAACTGGCCGGGGTGCAGCAGGCGCGGCCCGGGCTGTTCGGCGATGTGGTGCTGGTGCGCAAGGATGCCCCCGCCAGCTATCACCTCGCCGCGACGCTCGACGACGCGGCCGACGGGGTCACGCTGGTCACCCGGGGCATGGACCTGTTCCCGGCCAGCCATGTCCACCGCCTGCTCCAGGCGCTGCTCGGCCTGCCGGTGCCGCGCTGGCACCATCACCCGTTGCTGGTCGAGGGCGACGGGCGCAAGCTTGCCAAGCGGCGCGGATCGCCCGGCCTGTCCGATCTGCGCGCGGCGGGCGAAGATGGCCCCGCGCTCGCCGCCGCGCTGCGCGCCGGACGTTTCCCGGCTGGCCTTTCGCTGGGCGGCGGCGTAGAAGGCGCGGCATGACCGGTTTCCTGATCCTCGTCCTCGCCGTGCTGATGGGCATGACCGTGTTCAGCCTGGTGCGGGGCATCGCCGCTTTTCTCCAGAGCACCCGCGCCGATCTCGAACGCGCAGAGGGCTCCGGGCCGAGCGAAATGCAGCTGAAGCAGAACCGGCTGATGTTCCAGCGCATCCTCTACCAGGGTGCGGCGATCCTGGTGGTCGCGCTGGTGCTGTTCGCGCGCAAGTAAGTGGTCAAGCTCAACAGGATCTACACCCGCACCGGTGACGATGGCACCACCGGGCTGGTCGACGGGACGCGCCGGGCCAAGCACGATGCGCGGATGGAAGCGATCGGTGCGGTGGACGAGGCGAACAGTTCGCTGGGACTGGCTTCGGCGGCGCTGAGCGACCTTGAGTGCCATTTGAATGCCGTTCGGCGAATCCAGAACGACCTGTTCGATCTGGGCGCCGATCTGGCCACGCCGGGCAGCGATTTCACGCCGTCACCGATGGTGCTGCGGATCCTCCCGGGGCAGGTCAGCTGGCTCGAAGAGCAGATCGACGCACTCAATTCCGCGCTTTCCCCGCTCACCAGCTTCATCCTTCCCGGTGGCAGCGAGGCGGGTGCACGCATCCATATCGCCCGGGCCGCGGTGCGCCGCGCCGAGCGCGCGATCACCGCTCTGGCCAATGCCGAGCCGGTCAATCCCGCGGCATTGGCCTATGCCAACCGCCTGTCGGACTA
>JAKOWQ010000393.1 GCA_029781465.1 Pseudomonadota bacterium | reverse complement strand
CCGAGAAAAGTCCATGCGCCAAAAAGGGGCGATTGCCCGGTGGATGGTCACCGCAGCGCCCGATCCGGGGGCGGGAATGCGGTTGCGATGGCCGGTCGGTGGTATAAGCTCGGCAGTCCCTCGGCCGAGCCGAGACTGGCCGACAGCGCGTGGCGGAGACTATGGCGCGTATCGACCCCGATCAGCCGTTGCTGCCCTCGGTGCTCGACCGGCTGCTCGATGACGACCCGGATTCCCAGCGCGATCCGCCCAAGGCCCGCGGCCAGCAGCTTGGCGAGCTGCGCCGCGCGGTTGGCCGCGACCTCGAAGCGCTGCTCAACACCCGCCAGCGCTGCCGTTCGGCACCATCCGATCTAAAACAGCTCGACCATTCGCTGATCAATTACGGCATTCCCGACTTGACCGCCGCCAATCTGGCCACCGCCGAGCGGCGCGACGATTTCCGCGCCACGATCGAAGAGGCGATCCGCCGCCACGAGCCGCGCTTCGTCACCGTTTCGGTGATCCTGCTGGAGAATGCCGAGCCGGGCGACCGCACTCTGCGCTTCCGCATCGAGGCGCTGATCCGCGCCGACCCGGCGCCCGAGCCGCTGATCTACGATTCTTACCTGGAGCCGGTCACCCGCAACTTCTCGGTCACGAGCTAACCCGATGGCCGATGAGCTTCTGCCCTACTACAACCGCGAACTCATCTATGTCCGCAAGCTGGCGGCGGAGTTCGCCGAGGCCCATCCCAAGATCGCCGGCCGGCTGCGGCTCAGCGCCGATGCCGTCGAGGACCCGCATGTCTCGCGGCTGATCGAGGCCTTTGCCTATCTCAACGCCCGCATCCGCTTCAAGCTCGACGACGATTTCCCCGAGCTGACCGATGCGCTGCTGGGCGTGCTCTATCCGCACTACCTGGCGCCGATCCCGTCGATGGCGATTGTCCAGTTCGCCGGCCAGGCCGATCTTGCCGTGCCCTATACCGTGGCGGCTGGGGTCGAGCTGGAGAGCGAGCCGGTGGGGGGTGAGGTCTGCCGCTTCCGCACCTGCTACCCGGTCACGCTGTGGCCGATCGTGCTGGAGGCCGCGACCCTGACCGGCCGACCGCTGGTCGCACCACCCAATCCGCGCGCCTCGGGTGCGGTCGCCAGCCTGCGGCTGACCCTGCGCTGTCGCCAGGACACT
>JAKOWQ010000378.1 GCA_029781465.1 Pseudomonadota bacterium | reverse complement strand
AACACGGTGCATTCTGGGCGATCAACGCGCTTGGCGGGATCATGCTGCTTTCGGCCCGCTTCCATATCAGCGAGACCGTAACGGGATTGATCGGCGCCGCGCTGATCGGGCTTTCGCTGTGGTGGTCCGTTCGGCACAACCGGCGCGAACCGCAATCCGGGACAAACCAGGCGATCAGCGGCGATTGAGCCGGCCCGCGAGCGGCGCGGCCAGCACCAGCTGCGCAAGGTGATAGACCAGCAAGGGCAGCAGGATCACTCCCGCCCGTTCCGGCACGAACAGCACGGCGGCCAAGGGCGCCCCCATTGCGACGCTTTTCTGGGCACCGGCGAACAGAAAGGCGATCCGGTCGCCCCGGGCAAGCCGCAAGGCCCCGCCCAGCAACCATGCGCCAAAGTGCGCAACCAGCAGCATCGCTGCCACCCCAAGCGCCAGCGCAATCCAGCCCTCCGGCTCGACGCGGGTCCAGAAACGCTGGATTACCGCGCCCGAAAGCGCAACGTAGACCGCGATCGCAATCGTGGTGCGGTCCATCGCCGTGGCCAGCCGGCGATGCGCTCTCACCGCGCCGCCCAGGCGGTCCTGCAGGATCTGGCCGATCACGAAAGGAACCAGCAGGATCCCCACTACCTTGACCAGCGCCCCCGTATCGAATGCGGCGCCGCCCGCCCCGCCCAGCGTCGAGAACAGCGGCGCCGAGACGAACACCCCAAGGATATTGAGCAATGCAGCGGCCACCACCGAGCTCGCGACGTTGCCCCCGGCCAGCGAGCAATAGGCGGTGGCCGATTGCACGGTCGATGGCAGACAACCAAGATAGAGAAACCCAAGCGCGATCAACGGCTCGATCGTGCCTTGCCCGCCGCGCCACAACAACCAGCCGAGCGCGGGCATAATCCCGAAAACCCAGCCGATCAGCGGCCAGAGCAGACGGTGATTGCCCATCCCCGCCACCACCTCATGGCGCGGCAAACGCAGGCCGTTGAGCAGGAACAGCAGAAACACCGCGGCATTGGAAATCACCTGTGCCACTGCACGCGCCTCGCCCCGCACCGGCAGCACCAGCGCCAGAACTGTCGCCGCGATCAGCAGCCGGACCAGCGGGTCGATGCGCGCAAGCATTAGCGCCCGGCAAGCCGCGGCGCTGGCGCGGGCGTGGCAGAGAACCGCGGCGCCGGGGCTGGCTGAACCATCCCGCCTTCTTCCAAAAAGGTGCCGCGCGCCGCGTTGTGAGGATGATGCGGCGCCTCGCGCAGGCTCAATACCGGGGCGAAGCAGATGTCGGTACCATCCATGATTGCGCACCATTCGTCGCGGGTCTTGGTCAGGATCAGCGCGGTCATCCGCTCTTTCAACCCCTCCCATTTGGCTGGATTCATCTGCTGCGCGAAGTCCGGATCGTCCTTGAGCCCGGTCGCTTCCATCAGCAAGGCGTAGAACTGGGGTTCGATCGAGCCGAGCGAGATCCACTTACCGTCGCTGGTCTCGTAAGTATCGGAGAAATGTGTGCCGCTGTCGAGCAGATTGACCCCGCGCTCGTCGCGCCACTGCCCGTTGCCAAGGAAGGTATAGGTCATCGCCGAGAGGATCGCCGCGCCGTCGGTCATCGCGCAATCGACCACCTGCCCCTGTCCGCCGCCGCGCGCGTGGAGGATTGCCGCGACCACTCCAAAGGCCAGCATCATTCCGCCGCCGCCGAAATCGCCAACGGCATTGATCGGGAAGGTCGGCTTCTCACCCTTGCGCCCATAGCTGTGCAGCGCGCCGGAGAGCGCGATGTAATTGATGTCGTGCCCGGCAAGAGGAGCCATCGGACCGTCTTGCCCCCAGCCGGTCATCCGGCCGATCACCAGGCTGGGATTGATCCCCAGCAGCACCTCCGGACCGATCCCCATGCGTTCGATCACGCCAGGGCGATAGCCCTCGATCAGCGCATCGGCCTGCTTCACAAGGTCCTTGAGCTGCGCGATCGCTGCCGGATCCTTGAGGTCGAGCTCGATCCGCTCACGGTTGCGGTTGAGGATGTCACGGTTCCCGCCATCGCCAAACCGGCCGGCGGTGCCCGGACGCTCGACCCGGATCACCCGCGCGCCGTGGTCTGCCAGCATCATCGCGCAGAACGGCCCCGGCCCGATCCCGGCCAGCTCGATCACCGTCACTCCTTGAAGAACCCCGCCCATCTGCCTTGCCTTTCGATTTAACCGCGCGATGAAACAGCCTTTAGGCTGCCCGTCGCCGCTGTCGAGAGGCAAGTTCAGGCGCGGGGAAGCTTGCCCAGTGCCTGGCGCAGCAAGGCATTGTCGCCGCCGATCCGTCGCGCCTTTTCGAGCAACTGGCGGGCAAGAGCGGGCTCCTCCCCCAATTCGGCATAGGCCATTCCAAGTGCTTGTGCCGTAACCGGGCTGGCTCGCTGCAAGGCATAGGCTTGCCTGGCTGTATCCAGCGCCGCTTGCCTGTCGCCGTCGCGCAGCTGCGCAAGACTGAGATCGGCAAGAAGCCGCGCGTCGCGGCCACCGCCACGGAGGCGCAGGCTCTCCAACAGCAGACGGGCTCCGTGCCAATCGCCCAGCCCGGCGCTGTGCCCGGCGGCGATCCGCGCCGCCAGGCGGCTGCCCGGCCACCCGGCAAGATAGCGCGCGGCGATCGGCTGCGCCGCAATCCCCTGGCCGGCACGGTCGAACGCCTCGCCGATCCGCAGCAGCAGATGGTCTGGAAATCGAACTGCCGCCGAGCGGGTGTAATAGCTCAGCGCGGCTCGCGGATCACCGCTTGCCAAAGCAGTATCTCCCGCCAGCGAAAGGGCATCGGCGGACCCTGGGTGGAGCGAAACGAACCGGCTCGCCGCGCTCCTCGCTCCGGCAAGGTCACGTTGGCCCAGCAAGGCCCGGACATAGGGAACCGCCGTTGCCGGACTCCCGGGATCGGCGGAAAAGCGTACCGACAGCACGCCAGGCGGGTCGGCTTCGGGGATGGCCACCATGACCGGCACACTTGCCGCTGCGGCACGATCGAGCAGCGCGGCTGCGGCTGCCCGATCCCCCCGGTCTTCATAAGCCCGGCCAAGCAATACGAGGAGATAGGCCGGAGCGTCGGCGCGCTGCGCGGTTCCGCTGAAACGCGCCAAAAGCTGGTCGTACTCTCCAGCCTCGTAGAGCGCGCGGGCCAAAAGCAGTTGCACCCGGGGGTTGGCGGCCTGCCGCTCGGACAGCCGCGAGAGCTGTCCCAGTGCAACGTTGGCGTTGCCCGCTTCCAGTTCGAGCAGTCCCGAAAGCTCCATCGCGGCTGGCATGTCCTCGAGCCGCGATCCGGTCCGCGCGAGCAGGCTGCGGGCCAGATCGACTTTGCCCGCCCGCGCGGCCAGCACTGCCTGCAGATACCAGGCATAGGGATGGCGCGGCGCGATCGCGATCATCCTGCGGGTAACCGCAAGCATTTCGCCGGCGCGGCCAAGTTCGCCTAGGCTCGCGGCATAGCCGCCCAACAGCGAGACATCGTCCGGCGCGATTTCAATTGCGCGCTGATAGAGCGGCAGGGCGGCTTCCCAGCCTTGTGCATCGCGCAGCAGCTGTGCCCGAAACTCGATCGCACGGACATTGTCGGGGCCAGCGGCGGTTGCCCGGTCGGCCGCCTCGATTGCCTGAAGCTGCTCTCCCCC
>JAKOWQ010000370.1 GCA_029781465.1 Pseudomonadota bacterium | reverse complement strand
TCCCCTTGGGTTGCTGGATCGGGGCAAAGGCCCTTCTCGCACCCCCATAGTCAAAACGTCTGCCTGTGCAAGCGGGTGCTTGGCGGTTTTCACGCCCTGCCCTAGAGCATGGCGCATGACCCAGCCTGTTGCCCTTGTCACCGGATCGTCGCGCGGGATCGGCTTGGCGATCGCCCGCCGGTTGCGCCAGCGCGGCCTGCGCGTGATCGGCCACGCCACCCGCGCCATCGATGCCGACACGATTCCGGCCGACCTTGCCGATCCCACCGCGCCCGGTCGCCTGTGGGACGAAGCGCTTGACCGCGCGGACGGACAGATTGCGGTGCTGGTAAACAATGCCGGGATGTTTGCGGCCAACCCCATCGGCCTCAGCGACATCGAATGGCTCGACAACTGGGAAGACACGCTGCGGATCAACCTGACCGCCGCCGCCGAGCTGTCGCGCTTCGCGGTCAAGCACTGGCTGGCCGACGATCAGCCGGGGCGGATCGTCCACATCGCCAGCCGCGCGGGATACCGGGGCGATTCGCCCGATCACTGGCACTATGCCGCAGCCAAGGCCGGGATGATCGCGATGCACAAGACCATCGCCCGGCACTATGCGATCAAGGGGATCATGAGCTACGCGATCTGCCCCGGCTTCACCGATACCTCGATGGCCGACGATTACCTTGCCAGCCGCGGCGGCGCGGGGCTCCTTGCCGATATCCCGCTGGGTCGCGTCGCCACGCCCGATGAGATCGCCACCATGGCGGTTTTCTGTGCGCTCGACGCGCCCGAAAGCATGACCGGCGCGGTCCTCGATGCCAACGGAGCAAGCTATGTCCGCTAGGCTGGGCACGGCATGGGCGCGCAGGCTGGTGGCGGTGACGGCGGCCTTGGGGCTGGCCTTCGCGCTCCCCTCGCTCGCGCAGCGCGCCGCGCCGCACCCCGGGGCATCGCGCAACATCGATGCCGCCTGCAAGGGGGTGGATCCCTGGAGCGCAAAGGGCTGGGCCGTTCCCGCGCCGCCAGCGCATGTCTATGGCGGAACCTGGTATGTCGGCACCTGCGGCATAACCTCGCTGCTGGTCGAAACCGGCGCCGGGCTGGTCTTGCTGGACGGCGGAGTGCCCGAAGCCTCGCCGCTGGTGATTGCCAATATCCGCCGGCTGGGGTTCAACCCGCGCCAGATCCGCTGGATTCTGGTCAGCCATGAACATTGGGACCATGCCGGTGCCGTGCCCGAAATCCAGAAGCTTACCGGCGCCCGGATCGTGGCCGGACCGAACCAGCTGAGCGCCCTGTCGAGCGGCAAGGCATCGCCAGACGATCCGCAATTGCCCTTCTTCGCCGGGCACGAGTTGCCCCCGCTCAAGGTTGCGCAGACCTTGCGCGATCGCCAGCGGCTTACCGTGGGCGATGTCAGCTTCGTCGCGGTCGCCACCCCGGCGCATTCCCCCGGCTCGACCTCGTGGTACTGGAAGGAATGCGAAGGCGGCGTCTGCCGCACCATCGCCTATGCTGACAGCGTCAGCACACCGGCACCAGACGGCTTCCGGTTTTCCGATCATCCGCCCCGGATCAGGGGGATCGAGGCCGGGCTGACAGCGATTTCCGCCATGCCCTGCGATATCCTGATCACCCCGCACCCGGCCGTGAGCGATCTGCTTCCGCGCTTGTCCGGCGTCAAGCCGCTCGCCCAGCCGGGCGCGTGCCTGGCCTATGCCCGGACCGCGCGGGAAACCTTTACCGCCCGGATCGCGGCGGAGAAGGCGAAGTGAGCTGGAAACTGATCGCCTTTGCCCCACGCGGAGTGATCGAAGCTGCCCTGCTCGCGCACGAAGACGCCTTTGACTGGGATCCCGATATCGTCATCTCGGGAAGCGAAGTGGCCGAGGACCGGCCCGAAGACTGGCAGCTTGAAGCCTGGCTGCCGCGCAAGCCCGGCAAGGCCGACAAGGCGGCAGTGGCCGCGCTGTTTCCCGGCAAGCCGCCACCATTGGCACAGGAAAAGCTGCCTGCGATCGACTGGCTGACCCACAGCCAGCAAGGGCTCGAGCCGATCCGCGCCGGGCGCTTTCACGTCCACACACCCGACCATCCGCCGCTGGGCGAAGCAGGAGTGCGCGATTTCCGCATCCCTGCCAGCCAGGCCTTCGGCACCGGCCAGCACGCAACCACCGCCGGATGCCTCGCCATGCTCAGCCACATGAAGGCGCAGGGACTGGTGGTGCGCAACCTGGCCGATATCGGCACCGGCACCGGCTTGCTCGCCTTTGCCGCGCTGGAGCTGTGGCCGCGCGCGCTCGCCACCGCGAGCGATATCGATGCGGTGTGCATCGGCGTGGTCGAGGACAATGCCCGTGCCAATGGCGTGGCAATGGGCGCCGGTCCGGGCCAGCTGACCATGCTCGCCGCCGATGGAATGGACCATCCGCTCTTGGCGGCCCGCGGCCCCTACGATCTAATTATCGCCAACATCCTTGCCGGGCCGTTGATCGGCTTGGCGCCCGACTTTGCCGGGGCGCTGGTCCCCGGCGGCCACCTGCTGCTGGCGGGGCTGCTCGAAGCCCAGGAGGCCCAGGTCCGCCGGGCCTGCCGCCGCGCCGGATTGCGGCTGGCGGCGCGGATGGTCTGCGGCGACTGGTCGATCCTCTGGCTGAGAAAGCGCCGGGCGTGGTGACCGCGTGAGTCTGCGCGATTTCGTGATCCTGGTCGGGATTTGCCTGATCTGGGCCGCCAACAACGTGGTGAGCAAGCTGGTGGTGGGCATGTGGCAGGTGCCGCCGCTGTTCTATGCCGCGCTGCGCTTTGCGATCGTTGCGCTGGTCACCCTGCCCTGGCTGCGGCCGATGCCGCGCCCGCCGTGGCGGATCGTGCTGGTGGGGCTGCTGATGGGCGGCGGGAACTTCGCCTTGCTGTTCATCGGCCTGCAGAGCATCAGCCCGTCCGAAGCGGCGGTAGTGGCCCAGGCCGGGGTACCGATGACCACCCTGCTCTCGATCGCGATGCTGGGCGAGCGGATCCACTGGCGCCGCGCGCTGGGCATCGCGCTGACCTTGGCCGGTGTGCTGCTGGTGGTGTGGGAGCCGGGAATCGCGGTTTCGGCGGGGATGGTCACGATCCTGGCGGCTGCGTTCTCGGGTTCGCTAGGCGCGGTGCTGATGAAGCAGATGGACGAGGTTGCACCGCTGCGCTTTCAGGCCTGGGTGGGGATGAGCAGCCTTGCCCTGCTCTTGCCGCTAAGCGCGCTGCTCGAGCGCCAGGACTGGTTTCATGCCGGCGCTGCTGGCTGGCCCTTCGTTGGCGCGGTGCTGTTTTCGGCGCTGGTTGTCTCCGTGCTGGCGCACACCGCCTATTACGTGCTGATCCAGCGTTATGAGGCGAACCTGCTTTCACCGCTCACGCTGATCACCCCGCTCGCCACCATCGGCATGGGAATTGCGATCACCGGAGACCGGCTTTATGCGCGCACGATCGCAGGATCGGCCATCGCCCTGATCGGGGTGCTGATCGTGGCGCTGCGCCGCACCGGCGCGCCGATCCCGCAAGCACAGGAGCATTCATGACGTTAGCGTCCGCGCTCGTGGTGTAATTTCCGGTGTAGGCGATGGTGTATTCCGGGGTGGGGCATGCCCCACCCCGGAATGCGGCGTCGCTGGTGGCCACCGGGTTCATCGTTATGGTGGAGTTTGCACACTTCAACCGTGACGAAGAGGAGTTCCCGATGACCGAGGACAGATTACTGATCGAAGAGCTTGCTGCGAAGG
>JAKOWQ010000360.1 GCA_029781465.1 Pseudomonadota bacterium | reverse complement strand
GGTATTTCCCCAGCGCGGCCTGCTGCCCGGCCATCAGCACGCCCATCGCCGCATCGCCCGATCCCGCCGCCGCCGCCGCTGCGCCGAGCAACAGCGAAAGCAGAGTGATCCCCGTCGCCGCCTTGCCGCCGCCGTCGTTGATCGCATGGCCGCCGGTGATGTGGCCCAGCTCGTGCGCGATCACGCCCTGCACCTCGTTGGCGCTGGTGGCCATGTCGATCAGCCCGGAATGGATGTAGACCGCCTGACCACCGGCAACGAAGGCGTTGACGCTGGGGTCGTTGATCAGGACGATGTCGACATTGCGCGGATCGAGCCCCGCCGCTGCCACCAGCGGGGCGGCCATTTCGCGCAGCAGGATCTCGGTCTCCGTGTCGCGCAGCACCGATTGTGCCATGGCCGGCTGGACGGCGATGCCCAGAGCGGCGAGCATCGCCAGCAGCCGGGCGATCAGGCGAAGAAAACCGGGTTTGCGCATGGTTTGGCTCCTAGCGCGCCTGCGCCTGAACCGGCGCTGAAGGCGGGGCGCCGCGCGCGGCAAGAAAGGCAAGGATCGGATCGATCACCCGCCGGTCGCGCAGAAAGGGATGGGCGAGCTTCATCACCGTTCCGGCATGGTCGACCCCGGCGAGCACCAGCGGTTCGGTCGGCAGTCCTGCCTCGCTCAAAGCCTTGGCCAGGGCGCGGCTGTTGCGCGGCTTGACCGTGGTATCGGCATCGCCGGTCAAGAGCAGCATCGGCGCCGCATCGCCGCGCGCGTAACGGATCGGCTGGGTCAGCGCGGGATCGGCGACATGGCCGAAGGCGGCGCGCGCCGAATCCGAGGTAAAGGGATAGAAATCGTAGGGTCCGGACAGTCCGATCACGCCCTTGATAAACCCTTCCGGCACGCCTTCGCGCCCCAGCCACTGCCGCTCGAGCGCCAGCATCGCGGCGTTGTAGGCTCCTGCCGAATGTCCCATCAGGAACACCCGGGCGGGATCGCCGCCATAGTCCGCCACATGATCGCGAGCCCAGGCAACCGCCCGCGCGCTGTCTTCCAGCATGTGCGGCCAGGCTCCTTCGGGAACCATCCGGTAGCCGACCAGCACGACAACATAGCCCTGCCGCGCGAAAGTGCGGCCGATGAACCGGTAGTCACCCGGCGCGCCGCTGTGCCAGCCGCCGCCATGGATGAACACGATCACCGGGCGCGGGGCGGCAACCGGCGGATCGGGCACCATCACAGCGATTTTCTGGGCGGGGATAGGGCCATACGAACCATCGGCGAGCGCAACGCGAGCACCCGCCGTGCCGCCGATCAGCCGGTCGGCCCCATCGAGCACTGCCACGGCGTTGTTTTCAAGCGCATAGCGCCAAGCCCCGAACAGGGCGGCGCCAAGCAGCGCCAGAATCGCGATTGTCCAGCCCATCCGTCTTGCTGCCTTGCCGCGCACCATGGCACCAGCCTAGCGGGCAAAGAGAAGGGGCGCCACTGCCGAAGCAATGGCGCCCCGCCCCCCGCTGTAAAGGATTTCGGGATCAGCCGAGCAGGCGGCGCGCGGCGCGTTCGAGCAGCGGCACGTCATCGGCAACCTCGCCGAGCAGTACCACTTCGCCGTTGGGCAGGCGCCGGGCCACCAGCAGCGAGAATTCCGCGCCTTCGACCGGGACCGCGTCCATCGGGAAACATTCGAGCTTGCGCAGCTTGCGGGCCAGCGCCTCGCGCGGGGTATCGCGCGGAGCCACGGCTTCCGCCACATCGCCACGCTTGTGGCGACGCTCTTCGCTGACAATGCCCTTGAGACCGCCGGGGGCTGCGCCCAGATAGCGGGCAAGTTCGCCGCGGGCGAGGCCGATACGCTGGGCATGGCCAAGCGCGGTGGCATATTCGGTCAGGCGGGTCTTGTCGTATTCGGCGCCGAACACCAGCTTGACCACCGGGGTCATCGGCGCGCGGTCCTGCACGGTCAGCCCGGCATCGTTCACCAGTTCGGCAAATTCCTCGGGCGCCTCGGCGGCCGCGAGCGAGAAATCGTAGGCCCGGCCAATCGCCGCATAGAGCGCCTGACGGGTACGGTCTTCGGAGCCCCGCGCCGCTTCCGCCATTTCGCGGGCGGCGGCCAGCCAGTCGGCAAGGCCCATCGCTTCGGCATCGATCCCGGCGTAGCTGTCGGGCAATTGCGCTTCGACAACGAACTCTTCTTCGGGCTCGGGCGCGGCAAATCCGCCAAAGGTGGGGGCCGGCAGATCGAAGTCGCTCTGGGCCGGTTCGGCCAGATCGCCCAGTTCGAGAACGTCGTCATCCTCGTCGTGGATCTCGGCCGGACCATCGGCCCAGTCGGTCATCTCATCCTCGCGCCTCGGATCGCCCGCCGGAGCGGCTTCGAGCGCCTGGTCGATTTCGAGCAGCAGCGCGTCGGTAGTCTTCTGGTCGACCAGTTCCTTCCAGTTGATCACCCCATAGATGAAGTCGATCGTGTCGTCGTCGCTCGAAAACGGCAACAGGATGCCGCGATAGAGAATGGTCTTCTCGCGCTGGTTGACGAATTCGGCCTCGAAGCCGATCGGCGCCTGGTTGGCGAGAATTTGCATGTAATGATCGGTGATGCGCGAAAGCAGCGAACGGCTCGGCACATCGGAAAGCGATTCGATCGCGCTTTCGGCGCCGCATTCCTCGGCCAGTTTGTCGCCCAGGAACTGGATCGAAGGGTTCTCGATCCCCTGCGAGAAATCGAGCAGCACGCTGTAGGGGCCGAAATCGGGCAGCGCATCGGGCTCGAGGTCTTCGATCGAGGGGAACACGCGCCCGTCGAGCAGGCTGGCCCAGTGGTTATAGGCGCGCACCTGCATGCGCCGCTCGTCCTGCCCGACCGGACCAGGAGGCGCTTCGCGAACCACCTCGTCCTCGCTCAGTTCGTAATCGGGCAAATCCTCGCCGTAACCGGCGTGATCGCTGAAATTCCCGCGCAACGTATCCATGTGGCTACCCCACCAAGTCCCTGTCACAGGTGGTTTTGGCGCAACATGGTAAATTAACTGTTAAGTTGCGCCGGAATTCGCATGACCTTGCCGGTGTGACGTCAAGACGGCCCCGACGGGCTCAGGACAGGCGGCCCTCGTCGCGTCGGGGCATTGGCGCAAAGCGGCGCAGCAAGGGCAGGGACAGCAGCAAAAGCGCCGTGGCGCCAAGGATTGCCGCAGGCAGTCCGGCCAGGTCCGAAACCAGCCCGCCGCACCATGCACCCAGCGCCATGCCGCCGAAGGTCACCGCCTGATAGATCGACAGGCAGCGGCCGAGGATGTCCTCCGGCGAGCGCAATTGCATCGCCACGTTGAGGCTGGTGAGCGTCGCGACCCATCCTCCCCCCGCTACAAAAGTGCAGGCCAGGGCCAGACCGAGCGATTGGGCAAAGGCCAGCGGCAGTGACGACAGCCCGAAGATCAGCGTTGCCGCGCCAACAACCGCCTCGCTGCCCCAGCGTCGCCGCGCCGGGGCCACCCATAGGGCGGTGACGATCGAACCCAGCCCGAAAGCGCCGAGCACCAGTCCGAAGTCCACTTCGCTACCGCCCAGCCGCTCACGCACCACCAGGGGCAGCAGCGCCTGGACCGCCGCGGCGCCAAAGCCGAACACCAGCCCGCGCAGCAGTACCCGGCGCACCGGGTGCGAGCTTGCGCAAAAGGCGAGTCCGGCACCGATCGATGCCAGCATCGGCTGGCGCCTTGGCGGAGGCGCCTCTGGCCGCCAGCGCAGCAGCACCGCGATCAGCGCAACAAAGCTCAGCGCGTTGAGCGCAAAGGCCAGCGCCGGGCTGGTCAGCGAGATCAGCAGGCCGCCCAGCGCCGGGCCGACGCTGCGCGCCAGGTTGAAGGCAATGGTGTTGATCGAGATCGCCTGGGACAGATCGCCCGGCCCGACCTGCATCCGTACCGATGCCTGCCAGGCCGGTCCGTTGAGCGCGGTTCCGGCCCCGACCAGAAAGGTCAGCCCCAGCAATTGCAGCGGCCCGATTGCGCCCGCCCAGGTCAGCAATGCTAACAGGGCGGAGGCCGCCAGCATGCCTGCCTGGGCGACCAGCATCACCTTGCGGCGGTCAAAATTGTCGGCAATCGCGCCGGCAAACACGCCGAGCAGCAGGACCGGGATCGTCACCGAAGCCTGAACCAGCGCCACCAGCTGATGCGAGCGCGACAGGTCGGTCATCAGCCAGGCAGCGCCGGTCGACTGGATCATCGAGCCGATGTTGGAAACCAGATTGGCGATCCAGATTGCCCGGAACGCGGGATAGCGGAAGGGCGCAAGGACCTGGCCAGGGGCAGTCAGCGAGGCGGGCATCGCCGCATGCTATGGACTGTCCGGCTTCATCCGCCAAGCTGGGGATCGATCAGCGCGCCGTGGCGGCGCAGCGCCGCACGGGCAAGGCGTTCGGTTTCCGCCTTGCGCCGGGCCGCGGCGAGCGGCACCGTGGGCGCAGGGCGCAGGATCTCGGCGTCATAGCCATCGGCAACGATCAGCCCGCAGCGCTCGGGCAGAAAGCTCGCCTGATCCATACAGGCCCGGTCGAGGTGCGGGGAGAGCCCCCAGTAGAAGCGGTCGCAATGATCGAGATAATCGGTCCACTTGGCATCGCCCAGCAGATCGCCGCGCGCGACCTTGATTTCGACGATGATCAGCATGCCCTTGGCGTCGATCCCCATAAGGTCGGCACGGCGTCCGCCCCGCAGCGGCATTTCCGGCAGGCACCAGATGTCGTTGCGGGCAAACAGCCGTCCGATCCCCCGCGCCACCGCCCGCGCGGTGCTCAGATCGGCTTCCTGATGATTCGCTGGCAGCAAAGGCATCGCCGCAGCCTAGGAACAGAGAGAGAACTGCGCAAGCCCCGCCGATCGAGGAGCCGGGCCGGTTCCTGTGAGCCACGTCCATATCGACGCCCGCGACGTGGTAACCGCGCGGCTGCACAACGCGCAGGAGTGGTGGCGGCCAATCAGGCCGGAGGATTTCAAGGACTATCCGGCGCCCAAGGTGCCCTGCCATTCCTCCATGGCGCGCGGGCTAACCACTGGCGGCGCGCATCAGGAAAACCGCGCCCGCGAACGGCCCGTCATCGACAAAGCGCACGCGGGCCCTTTCCAGCGTTTCGCGAAGGCGGCTTGCCGTGGTCGGCTTGATTGCATCGCCCAGCTCGAACCGCGCGATCGTTGCCCTCCCCACGCCAGACCCTTGCGCTAGGTCGTCGAGCGACCAGCGCAGCGCCGCGCGGGCCATGCGGCACTGTGCGGCGGAGATCGGCAAGTTTTGCATTTTCGGTTTATCACGGCTAGTAAAATCCGGTCCCCGCCATCGGGTGCGATCCGATCGCGGGGGGCTTTGGATCAGGTTGTTTCTACTTCGATCTTGAAGAAGAACTTCCAAACCCTCAGCCGGATTGAGACGTTCATGTCTCGCTCCTTGGGTTTGTCAGGCGGGCTTTGCGGGATTGCTCTGCCGTCCTGACCCGGTTTTGATAACGTCATTATCATCTATGTGCAAGCAGAAAATGATAATGACGTTATCGTTTTAGATCTCGGGGTTCGTACCAGCGCAGCCTGACATAGCGCTCAACAGCATAACCGCGCGCCACCATCGTGCAGGAAAGATCAAGACTGCCCGCCGCGCTGCGCGCCAGCAAGCGGCATAGACTTCGCGCCCACCTTCGCCAGTCCGTATTGTGGCGGCTTGTTCAATCAACTTGCCGACGGTGAGCAAGCGCAACGCAAGCTGCGACACGTCCACTTTGCCGTCCTCGAAAGAGGGGAATCGCCACAAATTGCACGGAAACACCCTTCGGCCATCGCGGCCCCAGATTTCTGGGGCCTGCGGACCTACCGCAGACTGAACCGCCGATCCACATATGCCGAGTGGATGGGCATCCACGCCCCGATCACGTCGGCTTTCAGGCGAAGCGGCGCGGCCCGGTCGTTTCGGGAGGCGGGGCCAAGGCCAGCAGGGCCGCGCGCGAGGCGTGGAATTCCTGCCACAGCGCCAGCGCGGCGGGCGCCGGGCTGACTCCGCGGGCATTGACCGCCAGCAGCGCGGCCAGGCCGGGCTCCATGATTGCGTGCAGATCCTCGATCCCCTGCTCGGCCAGCTCGCGCCGCCAGCCGCCCGCATCGCGCATCACCGCGGGAAAGTTGCGCACATCGGGGCGCATCGTTTCCGCAGCCAGGCCAGCCAGCATCGCCACCACACCGGCGGCATCGTGCAGCGCCGACCACTTCATGCTCATTGCGCTGGCCGAAGCCTGCCCGAATTCGGGCCTGCCCGAAGACGGCAGCACACCGCCCAGCGGGGTGGCACCCGAGGTGAAGGAGGAATGCATGTTCATGGGCGCAGGCCTAACCCAGACCTGCTTGCCAAATCGCTAACCACAGCTGCAACAAAAGACACTGGCGCGCCGCCGCCCACGCTGCTAACCGCCGCTGCCACGCACCCGTAGCTCAGCTGGATAGAGCGCTGCCCTCCGAAGGCA
>JAKOWQ010000363.1 GCA_029781465.1 Pseudomonadota bacterium | reverse complement strand
AAGGTTCTATGGTTCTCGTCAAGCGCCGTGAGTGATGCGATGAGGATCGAAGGGCTGGCCCGAGCGCCAAACGGCGAAGGCGATGCGCAGGAGCTTGCGCGCCAGGATCACCAGGGCCTCGGTGGTCTTGAAGCCGCGCGCGCGCAAGGCCTGGTACAGCGGCGCAAAAGTGCGGGTGCGCGCCGCGGACATGGCCGCCACGAACGCGAGGCGACGCAAGGCCGGGCTGCCATGCTTGGACAGACGCCGGCGGCCCTTGCTGCGCCCGGAATCGTGCGCGCGAGGGTCCAGCCCGCTATAGGCCACCAGGGCGTCGGCATTGGCAAAAGGCATGCGAGCGAGCAGGCAAGCGAGCAAGGCGCTCGATTGGGGACCGATGCCGACGATCGACAGCAGCAAGGCCTGACTCTGGCGCATGCCATCGTCCTGGGAGATCAAAGCCCGGATGCGCTGATCGATGGCCCGGAGCAAGCGCTTGAAGGAGGCATCGAGCTCGGAAGCGGCGGCATCGATGGCCTGGCTGCACGAACGCAAGGACTCGCGCAGCGCGCAGCGCTTGGCCGCCACTGCCCAGCGCTGGCCCAGCAAGGCCAGCAACTCGGCCTGCGCCGCACTGGCGGCGCGGTAGGGGCGCAAATGGGCGTGGTGCTCGGCCAGATAGCGGGCGATGACGTGCGCATCGAGCCGATCGGTCTTGCCGCGCGCGCCCAGGGCCTTCGCGTAGAAGTACACATCGCGGGCGTTGAGCACGAACACGCGCAGGCCCATGCCGGCGGCCAGGCGCGCCAGCAGCAAGTGGCACGCACCGGTGGACTCCACCGCCAGCAGCGCGCCGGCGGGCAACTGGCGCAGCCAGGAGAGCACGGCATCGGCGTCGTTGGCAATGCATTGGCAGCCGGGCTGCCCGTGCACGGCGATGACCAGTTCGGCCTTGGAGGCATCCACGCCGATGAAAGACGAAGGCATTTGCATGATCAGACCCCTTGCATGAACAATGACAAGCGTTGGGGTGGGGCCTCGCCAAGCGCGTTGGCTTGCTCGGAGATCGGCGGTCACGCAAGTGGGCCGCGCAGTTCTTTATCGACGCTGCAAGGCGGGGTGGGGGCAATCTTTGCCAGTCGGTCTAGGCCGATAGCCGGTCGTTCAGGCCCTCCACCCCAACACCTCGCACCATACAAGCCAGTTCCGCGGGTGCCCGCGAACGGCCTGCTCCGCGGCCTCTTGATCCGGTTCTGACCCAATTGCTATTAATTAAATAGCGATGAGTGAGCGCCAATCAATCACTTGCGCCCGATTCGGCTGAATTTCCGCGGCGCAGGTCGAGCTTCAGGTAGCGCGCGCCCGGCAGCGGGTTGTCGTAGTAGCGCGCGATCGGAGCGAATCC
>JAKOWQ010000331.1 GCA_029781465.1 Pseudomonadota bacterium | reverse complement strand
CGGCAGGATGGCGAATGGGACGTGGTTCTCCCGCCGCTGCCCTCCGCCGCGAACGAATAGCCTTTTCTCAGGAAATATCGGGATAACACTGACATGGGCAAGAATGTAGTCATTATCGGCGCGCAGTGGGGCGACGAAGGCAAGGGCAAGATCGTCGATCTGCTCACCGAGAGCGCCGCGGCGGTGGTGCGGTTTCAGGGTGGGCACAACGCCGGGCACACGCTGGTCATCAACGGTCATAAAACCGTGTTGCATCTAATCCCCTCCGGCATCCTGCGCGAAGGCGTGCGCTGTCTGATCGGCAACGGCGTGGTGCTGTCGCCGACGGCGCTGCTGGCCGAGATCGATCGGCTGGAAACGCAGGGAGTCGCGGTGGCGGACCGGCTGCGGATCAGCGAGGCTTGTCCGTTGATCCTGCCTTATCACATCGCGCTGGATCAGGCACGGGAAAAAGCGCGCGGCGAGCGGGCGATCGGTACCACCGGCCGTGGTATCGGGCCGGCCTACGAGGACAAGGTGTCGCGGCGGGCGGTGCGCTTGGGCGATCTGTTCCAGCGCGAGCGTTTCGCCGCCAAGCTCGGCGAAGTGCTGGATTTTCACAACTTCGTACTGCGGCATTATTTCCAGGCCGAAACGGTCGATTTTCAGCAGGTGCTGGAAGAGACGCTGGCCATGGCCGAACGGCTGCGACCGCTGGCGGCGGATGTGACCGAGCTGCTGGACGCGCATCGCCGGCGCGGCGACAACATGCTGTTCGAGGGCGCGCAGGGCGCGCTGCTGGATATCGATCACGGGACTTATCCCTATGTCACCTCGTCCAATACCACCGCCGGCGGCGCGGCCACCGGGACCGGGCTGGGGCCGCGCTATCTGGATTACGTGCTGGGGATCACCAAGGCTTATGCGACCCGGGTCGGTGGCGGGCCGTTCCCGACCGAACTGTTTGACGAAACCGGCGAGTATCTGGCCGACCGGGGGCACGAATTCGGCTCGACCACCGGCCGCCGGCGGCGCTGCGGTTGGTTCGATGCCGTGGCACTGCGCCGCTCGATCCTCAACAACAGCGTAACGGGT
>JAKOWQ010000328.1 GCA_029781465.1 Pseudomonadota bacterium | reverse complement strand
CGCAAGGCATGCTGACTGACCTTGCATCAGTCCCGCGTATCGCTCGATCTATTATCGATCGAGTCGGCCCACATCTCGAAGCCTCGATCGTTCATGATTTTCTGTATATCGCATGGCAGGATATTGGAGGATACAGCGCCCGGACGAATGACCGAGCCTTCGCAGACAAGGTGATGCGGGCTGCCCTGCGCGCAGCGAATATTCCCGAGCGGACGATCCTTGAAATCTACGGAGCAGTCCGAACGTTTGGCTGGTTTGCATTCAGGGAACGGAACGGCTGGCCAAGATATGTGGTAGTGCCATCGACCGCATGCTGAAGCCGCGGCGTCTTTGTACAACTAGACTCGTGGATGAAACTTGCCCGATCTTTGTTGATCTTGGGCTAATTTCTCCCGCGGCAATGCCAGTTCGTCGCCGGCCGCCCGGCCCCGGTCGCGCTGCGACAGGGCCATCGGTCGCCGACCTCTTGCGTCCGGCGCCCGGCGGGTCGCCCGGTTCGGAAGCTGATCGTCGGCCTGGGCGGCGCCGGGGTTCGCGCCGGGGTTCGCGCCGGGGTTCGCATTGTCCCACCGGATCGGCCCGGCGCCCCCGCGCCAGTTCAGCCATGTGCTTCTGGCGGAGCCCCCGATTGCACTGGCCCCCGATTGCGCTGGCCCCCGATTGCGCTGGCCCCCGATTGCGCTGGCCCCCGATTGCGCTGGCCCCCGATTGCGCTGGCCCCCGATTGCGCTGGGCCGCGATTGCGCTCGGCTTAAACCCGCACCGGAGGGTTAGCCTGGGCTTAACCATTTGCCGGCTAGCTTTGCCCCCTCGCCAACTGGGCCCGCCCCATGCCGCCGCACTCGACCGAACCGCCGGCTTGGCAATTCCAGCCGGCCGAGCTGGCGCAAAGCCAACACGACCCCCTGCTCGACTGCCTGGTCATTCTGACCAAGCATTTCGAGCGGCCAATGTCGGCCGATGCGCTGGTCTCGGGCTTGCCGCTGGTCGAGCATCGGCTGAGCCCCGCCTTGTTCGTGCGGGCCGCATCGCGGGCGGCGTTGAGCGCCCGGCTGGTCAAGCGGCCACTCGATCAGATCACCTCACTGGTCGTGCCGGCGGTGCTGCTGCTCAACCAGGAGCGCGCCTGCATCCTGTTGCGCCGGGTCGGTGCCGATCAGGCCGAGATCATCGTTCCCGAGACCGGGGAAGGCAGCAATCTGGTCGCCCTGGCCG
>JAKOWQ010000288.1 GCA_029781465.1 Pseudomonadota bacterium | reverse complement strand
CGCGCACTTCGGCCACCAGACCCACCGCTGGAACCCGCGGATGAAGCCGTATATCTTCGGCGCCCGCAACGGCATCCATATTCTCGACCTTTCGCAGACCGTGCCGCTGATGGCGCGCGCGCTCGAATTCGTCGATGCCACCGTCCGCGCGGGCGGCAAGGTGCTGTTCGTCGGCACCAAGCGCCAGGCGCAGGATCCGATCGCCCAGGCCGCGCGCCAGTGCGGCCAGCACTTCGTCAACCACCGCTGGCTGGGCGGCATGCTGACCAACTGGAAGACCATCAGCCAGTCGATCAAGCGGATGAAGGCGCTTGAGGAAAAGCTGGGCGGCGACACCGCCGGTCTGACCAAGAAGGAAGTGCTCCAGCTCACCCGCGAGCGTGACAAGCTTGAACTTTCGCTGGGCGGCATCCGCGACATGGGCGGCACGCCCGACGTGATGTTCGTGATCGACGCCAACAAGGAAGAGCTGGCGATCAAGGAAGCCAACGTGCTGGGCATCCCGGTGGTTGCGATCCTCGATTCGAACGTCTCGCCCGATGGCATCGCCTTCCCGATCCCGGCCAACGACGATGCCAGCCGCGCGATCGCGCTCTACTGCCAGGCCGTTGCCCAGGCGGCGACCAAGGGCCGCCAGGAAGCCGTGGTCGATTCGGGTGCCGATATCGGCGCAATGGACGAAGCCCCGGTCGAAGCGGCCGTGGTCGAAGTTGCCGCCGAAGAGGCTCCGGCCGAGGAAACCGCGACCGAAGCCTGATCGCTTCCGTCACAAACCTGTAGCGTGCCGGGGCCAATGGCCCTGGCCGCCAGTTCAATTCAAGAAGGACCAGTTCAATGGCCTATACCGCCACTGACGTGAAAAACCTGCGCGAGCGCACCGGCGCCGGCATGATGGAGTGCAAGAAGGCGCTCGACGAAACCGGCGGCGACATGGAAGCCGCTGTCGATCTGCTGCGCGCCAAGGGCCTCGCCGCGGTCGCCAAGAAGAGCAGCCGCACCGCTGCCGAAGGACTGGTGGGCGTCGCTG
>JAKOWQ010000287.1 GCA_029781465.1 Pseudomonadota bacterium | reverse complement strand
CGCGCACTTCGGCCACCAGACCCACCGCTGGAACCCGCGGATGAAGCCGTATATCTTCGGCGCCCGCAACGGCATCCATATTCTCGACCTTTCGCAGACCGTGCCGCTGATGGCGCGCGCGCTCGAATTCGTCGATGCCACCGTCCGCGCGGGCGGCAAGGTGCTGTTCGTCGGCACCAAGCGCCAGGCGCAGGATCCGATTGCCCAGGCCGCGCGCCACTGCGGCCAGCACTTCGTCAACCACCGCTGGCTGGGCGGCATGCTGACCAACTGGAAGACCATCAGCCAGTCGATCAAGCGGATGAAGGCGCTTGAGGAAAAGCTGGGCGGTGACACCGCCGGTCTGACCAAGAAGGAAGTGCTCCAACTCACCCGTGAGCGCGACAAGCTTGAGCTTTCGCTGGGCGGCATCCGCGACATGGGCGGCACCCCCGACGTGATGTTCGTGATCGACGCCAACAAGGAAGAGCTGGCGATCAAGGAAGCCAACGTGCTGGGCATCCCGGTGGTTGCGATCCTCGATTCGAACGTCTCGCCCGATGGTATCGCCTTCCCGATCCCGGCCAACGACGACGCCAGCCGCGCGATCGCGCTCTACTGCCAGGCCGTTGCCCAGGCGGCGACCAAGGGTCGCCAGGAAGCCGTGGTCGATTCGGGTGCCGATATCGGTGCGATGGACGAGGCTCCGGTCGAAGTGGCCGTGGTCGAAGTTGCCGCCGAAGAGGCCCCGGCCGAGGACACCGCGACCGAAGCCTGATCGCTTCCGTCACAAATTTGTAGCGCGCCGGGGCCAATGGCCCTGGCCGCCAGTTCAATCCAAGAAGGACCAGTTCAATGGCCTATACCGCCACTGACGTGAAGAACCTGCGCGAGCGCACCGGCGCGGGCATGATGGAGTGCAAGAAGGCGCTCGATGAAACCGGCCGCGCTATGGAAGCCGCGGTCGCTCTGCTGCGCGCCAAGGGCCTCGCCGCTGTCGCCAAGAAGAGCAGCCGAACCGCTGCCGACGGTCTGGTGGGCGTTGCCGTTTCCGGGCCCAAGGGCG
>JAKOWQ010000264.1 GCA_029781465.1 Pseudomonadota bacterium | reverse complement strand
GACCGTCAAGGCCGCGCCCGTGAAGGCCGCCGCCAAGGTCGCCCCTGCCATCCAGCTCAAGGACACGATCATGACCAAGACCAAGACTGCCGCCGAAGACTTCACCGCCAAGGTCAAGGAAACCGTCACCGAAGCGCAGGACCGCGCCAAGGTCGCTTTCGAAAAGGGCAACGCCCTGCTCGCCGATGCCGGTGAGTTCAGCAAGGCCAACCTCGAAGCGCTCGTCGAATCGGGCAAGATCCTCGCCGCCGGCGTCCAGACGCTCGGCAAGGACTATGTCGCCGAGGGCAAGAGCGCGTTCGAAACCCTGACCGCCGACGTCAAGGAACTCGCCGCGGTCAAGTCGCCGGCCGATTTCTTCAAGCTGCAGGGCGAGATCCTGCGTCGCAACTTCGACGCTGCTGTTGCTTCGGGTTCCAAGCACTCGGAAGCGCTGGTCAAGCTCGCCAACGAGAGCTTTGCCCCGATCTCGACCCGCGTCAGCGTTGCGATCGAAAAGGTCAAGCAGGCCGCCTAAGCGCGGTCGCTTCGCCCTCAAAACCTTGCCTTACGCCCCGGCAACCACCCCTCTCCTCGCCGGGGCGCGAGGCTTCCCACGGGCCGGACAGTCAATGCGGACTGTCCGGCCCGTTCGCATTTTCGCAACCCTTGGCCGTGCAAAGACTTGCCGCAGGAGCCCGCCTTGCGATATTTGCCCCCGATGCACCACGATCCTGCCTTGAACCGTCCGACAATCCGCTCCGCCGCCGGCGAGGGCGAAGGTTCCGGCGCGGACGGACAGGGCCAGGTCGGGCTTGCCACCCGGACCAAGGCCAAGCCGAAGAAACCCAGCCAGTTCAAGGTGTTGTTGCTTAACGACGATTACACCCCGATGGAATTCGTGGTGATGGTTCTCAAGCGCTTCTTTCAGATGGACCTTGAGCAGGCGACCCGGGTGATGCTGCACGTCCACCAGAAAGGCGTCGGGGTCTGCGGAATCTTTCCCTACGAGATTGCCGAGACCAAGGTGAACCAGGTGATGGACTTTGCCCGGCAGAACCAGCACCCGCTCCAGTGCACACTGGAAAAGGCCTGACGCCTTGCTGGCCGCGCGCTTAGCGCCTAGAGCCGAAGCCGAAACAATGCCGAAACCTGCGTGAAACAACTTCCCGCCATAGATCGTTACATTTTTCGGCTGGTCCTGATGCCGATGCTGGCGGTGTTCCTGATCGCCGCCTCGCTGCTCGTGCTCGACAAGATGCTCAAGCTGTTCGACTTCGTGGCGACCGAAGGCGGACCTGTCAGCGTCGTGTTCCGCATGCTGGCCAACCTCCTGCCCGAATATGCCAGTCTGGCGATCCCGCTGGGGCTGATGCTGGGGATCCTGTTCGCCTTCCGCAAGCTGGCGACCAGCAGCGAGCTTGACGTGATGCGCGCGGTGGGCCTGTCCTATGGCCGCCTGCTGCGGGTGCCCTACATGATGACCGCGGTGCTGGCGGGCGTGAACCTGCTGATCGTCGGCTACCTCCAGCCCTATTCACGCTATTACTATGAACAGCTCCAGTTCGAGCTGCGCTCGGGCGCGCTGGGTGCGTCGATCAAGGTCGGGGAGTTCACCACGCTCAAGGACAGGATGGCGCTGCGGATCGAGGAAAGCGAAGAGGACGGACACCGCCTGATCGGAATCTTCGCCCGCGTCGCTTCACCCAAGGGCCAGGTGCTGACGATTTCGGCCCGCGAGGGACGGTTTCTCGCCCTCAAGGATCATCCCGACACGATCATCCTGCGCCTCAGCGAAGGCCAGATCATTCAGGACCAGCCCGGCAAGACCGCCCGGGTGCTGAGCTTTTCGCGCCACGACCTGCCGATCGACCTGCCGGCGATCGAGAAGTTCCGGCAGCGCGGCGGCAAGGAGCGCGAATACATCCTGCCCGAACTGCTCAAGATCGGCTGGAGCGACAAGGCCAGCGAAGAGGCCCGCAACGAAACCCGCGCCAGCCTCAACTACCGAATGGTCGAGGTGGTGATGATGCTGCTCCTGCCGCTGCTCGCGGTGGCCCTGGCGGTGCCGCCGAAACGCTCGACCTCGCCGCTCGGGGTGTTCGTCTCGATCGTGATGGTGGTGGCCTATCACAAGGTCAACGAATACGGTCAGGCGGTTGCCGCGCTGGGCCGGGTTTCGCCATGGCTGGCGCTGTGGGGTCCGTTCGTGCTCTTCGCCCTGCTGATCGTGTGGATGTACTGGCGGGTTGCCTATGTTCCGGGCGGGCAGGCGATCGGCGCGCTTGAACGGCTCGCGGCGCGGCTTGGCAAGTGGACCCGGGCGATCGCCGCACGCTTCAATCGCAAACCCGGAGTGGCATGATGGAGCTCGATTTCTTCCCGTCGCGCACCATCGCCTTCTACCTTGCCCGCCTGTTCGTGGGCCGGATCCTCGGCGTGCTGCTGCTGCTGGTGCTGGTGCTGCAGATGCTCGATCTGCTGTCCGAAAGCGGCAAGATCCTGGCCCATCCGGGCAACGGCGAGGCGCAGCTATGGCACTATGTCAGCCTGCGAATACCGCAACTGATCGCCCGCTTTCTGCCCTATTCGGTGCTGCTGGCCACGCTGTTCACCTTCTGGCCTCTCAACCACAATTCCGAGGTGATCGCGATGCGCGCCGCCGGGCTTTCCGCGCACCAGATCCTTGCCCCGCTGCTGGTTACGGCGATGACGGTCTCGCTGGTCAGCTTCGCCTTCAACGAGCGCGTGGTGACCCGGGCGACCGCCACGCTCAAGGCCTGGGAAGCGGCCGACTTCGGGCCGATCCCCAAGGATGCCGCGGTGCGCGACAACGTCTATCTTCCCGATGGCCCGAATATTCTCGCCGCGGCGCAGGTAAGCGGGGCCGGCACGGGCACGCAGATGCACAGCGTCACCTGGTACAAGCGCGATGCCAACGGGATCGTGCTGGCCGAAGTGCGAAGCCCGAAGGCGAGCTATGCCAATCCCGGCTGGCGGCTGGAAAGCCCGGTGCGCTTCGAGGTTGCGACAACCTCGACGTCCCAACTGGCACCATTGGTCGTGGCTCAGGGGGTTACCCCCGCCCAGGTCGCCATCACCAAGGTCGATCCCGACCGGCAGGACATCTTCACGCTTTCGCGTTCGATCTCGGCGCTCGAGGATTCGGGGCGCCGCACCAGCGAGCTGAACGGCAAGTGGTGGCACAAGCTGTCCGGTCCGCTATCGGCTCTGCTGATGCCCCTGCTGGGATCGGTCGCGGCCTTCGGGCTGGCGCGTTCGGGCCAGCTGCTGGTCCGCGCGGTGATCGGCATGGCGCTGGGCTTTGCCTATTTCGTGGTCGACAATGCGGCGCTCGCGATGGGCAACTTCGGTGGGTATCCCCCGATGATCGCGGCCTGGGCGCCCTTCCTGCTGTTCCTGCTGGTCGGCGAGACCGTGCTCGTCCGGACCGAGGAATAGGGCCTCAACGCCGGATCATCGTGCTGCGGGCAAGGCGCACCACCAGCGGCACCAGCCCCGGATAATTGGCCTGGTTGTAGGTCGATCCCGCACCAAGATGCGCAAGCAGACGCCGGTGCGCCTCGCCCAGCGAATGATAGGGCATGCTCGGCAAGAGGTGGTGCAGCGCGTGATAGCGCAGCCCCACCGGCGCCCACAGCGGTGAAAGCAGCGCGGGCGGGGGAACATTGACCGAATCGAGATACTGCCCGGTCACCGTCATCGCCTCGCCATCGTTGACCCACAGATGGGCCACCAGGGTGCGGATCTGGTTGAGCAGCGCCACAAGCGAGACCACCGCGATCGCGATCAGCAGCGGCCGCCAGCCATAGAGCCAGCTCGCGGCCAGCACACCGATGGCCCACGCCGAAGCCCCCAGCTCCTGCCAGAACACCATCCGCGCGAAATCGCCTTCGGGTGGGCGGCGGCGGAAGTCGGGATTGATCGACAGCGACGAGGCGCGTTCCCACACCAGCTTGCGCAGCGGCGGAATAGCCGCACCCAGCGGGTTGAGCACGGCGCAGCGGATCAGCAGCCCGACCGGCAGCAAAAGCGCGACCAGGATGAACGCGGGCAGCGACCACCACTTCATCAGCCCCAGCGGCAGATACTCCGGGTCTTCCGCCGTGCCATAGCGGGTGCGGGCATGGTGCAGGGTGTGGACCTGCTCATACATCAGCGAAGGAGTGAGCAGCGGAATGCCGACCAGCATGTTCCAGGCGAACCGGAACCCCGGCAGCGCGTTCTTGTGGATGTGGGTCAGCTCATGGATGAACAGCAGCGCGCGGTAGAGCGCCAGCACGCTGACTGTGCCGCAGGCCAGTGCCAGCCAGGGGCTGCCGGCAAGGATCGCCCCGGCAAGCGCGGCATAGCCCAGCGCCGCCGATCCCAGCATGTCGGGCCAGAAAATGGCGCCGCGGGCCTCGGAAATGTCGCGGGTCAGATCGACCGCAGCGCGCAGCATTTCCTTGTCGTCGGGGATCACCGCGAGCTTGCCCGCTGCGACACCGGCTGATCCGATCTTTTCTTGCACAGTCATGCGATAATCCAGTGTGACCCGTCGGCGGGCACGGTTTTGCCCGTTTGGCGATCCGGCGCGGGCTGCTTCGGCTTGACAAGTCGGCACCGCCGCCCGCACTTCGCTTCCCGCAATCCGCTAAGCCCAAACAAAGGCAATATCGTGGCCGAAACCGAACTAGCCGTAGTCCCCGTCGCGAACAAGGCGGACTTCAATGCTTTTATCGATCTCACTTATCGGCTCAATGCGGACGATCCCAACTGGGTGCCGCAGCTGCGCGCCGAGGAAGTGGAAAAGTTCACCCCCGGGGGCAATCCCTTTTTCGAACATGCCCGCTGCCAGCTGTTCCTCGCCAGGCGGGCGGGGCAAGTTGTCGGGCGGATTTCGGCGCACATCGACGAGCTGGCCCTGACCCAGCCGGTCGAACAGGGCATGGGGCCGGGGACCGGCAACTGGGGGGCGCTTGAGGCCGAGGACGAGGCAACCGCACAGGCCCTGATCGCCGCCGCGGAAGACTGGTTGCGCGGCCAGGGAATGACCCGCGCGCTCGCGCCGATGAACCTTTCGGTTTGGGAAGAGCCGGGCGTGCTGGTGCGCGGGCACGATCATCCGCCGATGGTGATGATGGGGCACCATGGCCCACAGTGCCAGGGCTGGATCGAGCGGGCGGGCTACGCAGCCGCCAAGGTGCTCTACACCTACGAACTCGACATCGTGAAGCCGTTCCCGCCGCTGATCCAGCGGATCGTTTCGTCGGGCGAAAAGAACGATCGCATCCGGGTGCGCCCGGTCAACAAGGCGAAGTTCGATCAGGAAGCGGCGATCATCCTCGATATCCTCAACGATGCCTGGTCCGACAACTGGGGCTTCGTGCCGATCACCGATGCGGAAGTCGCCTATACCGGCAAGAAGCTCAAGCCGCTGGTGCGCGAAGACCTGATCATGATCGCCGAGCTCGAAGGCGAGCCGGTGGCCTTCATGATGACCCTGCCCGATCTTAACCAGGCGCAAAAGCGCTGGGTGCGACCCAACGGCAAGCCCACGCTGCTCGGCTGGATCATGCTGGGGCTGTGGATCCTCAAGCCCCGCAACGCCGATATGCGCGTGCCGCTGATGGGCGTGCGCAAGCGCCTGCAATCGAGCCGTCTGGCCAGCCAGCTGGCCTTCATGATGATCGAATACATCCGCCGCAACGCGGTCGCCAACTACAACGGCAAGCGCGGCGAGATCGGCTGGATCCTGGACGATAACCAGGGCATGAACGCGATTGCCGAAGCGATCGACAGCAAGGTCAACAAGGAATACCGGATCTACGAGAAGGCGCTCTAGGGCTGCTATTGCCATTCACGCTGCCTGCCAGTCACCGTGAACCGCCCCCGCGCATGAAACAAGAGCTCCCGACTTCTCCTCTGCCGTAGCGCGGCTGCGGCAGCACGCTGCCGAACCGGGCAAGGGGATGCATCACCGGAACAGGCGCGGCGCGAAGCGACCGCTCCGGCTGGCGGGAGCGTAGCGTGGATCACATGTACCGGTACCGCCGCGCGATTGACGGCGCCAGCCAACGCGGTTGATTGATACCGTCACCATGTCCGGTTCCCGAAGCAAGAATCCCGCACTGCCGCGGTGGAAATCCCGTGCTGCGCTTGCCGCAATCGCGGGGCTTCTCCTTTCGGCTGTTTCGGCATGCCAATCGGAAACGCTCAAGCCCTTGCTTCCCGCCGACGTGAAGACGAACCCGGCCCCACATGGCGGCAATGCCGTAGCGTTCCAATTCTCCGGTCTGCCCGGTGCCGTACGCCTCTTGGGCGCACAGCTCCATTACAAGGTCGAGAACCGGGATTGCGTGCCGATGGATCATGGGCTTGCGGTGGGCGGTGTGCGGTTGCCGCCGCAGTACGCCCTGGCAGCGTCGTTCTGGCTGGCCCCGGACGGCGCGCTGGTCGTCGAAACCCCGGATGACGCACTGATCGACGAGGATTATTTCGGTCTCGGCGTGTGCCACTGGGAGCTCGAAAGTGTGTCGCTGGCATTTGCTTCCCGGTCAGGCGCCCGCTTCGTGGCAACGCTCTCCGCAAGCGAAATCCAGGAAATGCGCGGGGGCGGCGAACGCGTTTTGCAGTACCTGGTGAGTGATCATGCGTCATCCGCACAGCCCGATCCGGCAATCTTCGGCGAACGCCCGGGATACTATCCTGCCGACAAACGGGTCTTTTCGCTCACGGCATCGTATCGGAATATCGAATAGCAGTCCCAACGCACCTATTGAATGATCCGGTGCCGGCCAGTGCTGTAGTCATGAACGAAAAGGCCACGTTGACGGCTATCGATCGGCTCCTGCACTCTGCAACTGGTTGCATGCTGCTGATTGCAGACCTTTGAAGCGCGCAGCTCTGCGCGTTCAACCGTATGCTCGACCGAGACTGCACGACCATCCCGATCAACAAGGTAGGGCACGACAAATCCGTTCCCGACCCAGGTGGTCACTTCGCAGGTCTTGCCAGGCATTGCCGCCTGGCAAGCTGAAATGGCCCGGCTCTGGGCACTCTCGAGATCGGAGTAACCGCTGGCGACATAGAGCGCCTCCGTCTCGTTTCCAGTCTCCCACGCGGCCGCCGCGTAAGACTTGCGGTAGCGCTTCAGATCGGGATTGTGGTCATGATCATAGGAATTAAAGGTGATCATCAGCTCGCAGGGCATGACTTGGCGGGCACTACAAGCTTCCAAAGCACGCTTGCCGGCCTCGTTGGAAATTCCATCCATTGCATAGACGAGTGAACCCGACGAATCTCTTGCTACGCCAACGGCGGCTTCCGAAAAGGTGACTGCTACGCTGCAGCCCGATCCCATAGCGGCGGTGCATGCGGCCAGAACGTTGCGCTTGGCTGCATCCTCGGACAGAGCGGCGCCGTTCAACCAGACATCGCCGACATCGGGATGCCAGGCCATGGCTGCGGACGTATCGACATGGACGTAGCGCGGAACGTAGGGGCCATTTCCGGAGCCTCCGCCATCAACAGGTGCGCAAAGTGGCATCGGTGCGACGCCATTGCCACCCGGGGTGGTTCCGACCTGATTTTCCCCGGGGCCGGGGCCATTTGGGCAAATGTACTGGGCATGTGCCGGGCTCGGTGCGGTTAGCAGGAGAAGCCCGATCGCGAAGACGGCTACTGTCAGGAAGAGCCGGACAGCCGCGCCATCAAGACCGAAAATCGGATCATCGGCCTCCCCGTCCTGCGCCCTGAAAAGCGAATTCATTGCATTCCTTTCAACCTGGCTTCCAGTGCGGCAAAGGCCAATGGGATTTTGACCCACCGAAGCACTTCCATGCAACTAGACCACTGGCGCAGCAAAGAAAATGGTACCTGCGCACCAGTGCATCCCGAGACCAAGGGAAGCCCCCTGCCGGAAAGCCGGTTGCCATTCCAAGGGCGGGTCTAACCGCGATGGAAGCCATTGCGGCGCCCCGAGGGTGCCGTTAACGAGCTTGCGGCCTAGTTGAAGGACGATGGCAGGCTGCAAGCGGCATACTGGATCTGGCAGTGCTGTGTCGTTTTGGCGCAGCTTCGCAGTGCCAGTCTACCTGCTGCCGCCAGGCTTTCGGCGTATGCGACCCCGACCTGCCTGTCGTCCCCCGTCGCATAGGCTGCGCATTGATTTCGATAGGTAAGGCGAACCCTGCATTCGCCAGCACCGCCGCTTTCTTCGCATTGGCGCACCGCGCCCGAAACCGCCATTTCCACGCTGGGACTGCCGCGCGTGGCGCCAAAACCATTGCCGCCAAGTGCGATTGCACCCCACCGCTCTTCGGCCAGATCAGATGCAGCGACGCCCGACGCCAGCAGGCCCGCCATAATGACCAGTAGAATCTTCCTCATGGTTTCCTTCCGCGACGGCAAGCAGGTCAATGTGGCAATCTGCTCTGGCCACTGTCCGCCGTCAGCACCAAGGGCACAGATTTGAGGTTGTGAATTAAGGAGGATTGGGGCTTCGTCGTAGTGACGAAGGAACGAAGATGAAGCCCCAATCCTCCTTGAAAAAATCGTCGGCGAAGGCCCCTGCTGAGCGGGTGGTGAAGGACATCCGCCGGCAGACCCGGCGGCATTTCTCGGCCGAAGACAGGATCCGCATCGTGCTGGATGGGCTGCGCG
>JAKOWQ010000215.1 GCA_029781465.1 Pseudomonadota bacterium | reverse complement strand
TCACTCTGGGGTTGGTGCTCCACGCCGGATGTTGATCGGCTTGTCAAATCCCGGTGAGGTCCCTATGTTCGCGGCGGGCGCATAGCTCAGTTGGCAGAGCAGCTGACTCTTAATCAGCGGGTCACAGGTTCGAGCCCTGTTGCGCCCACCAAGAAGACGAAATCCGGTCGCGGTGCCGCCAGGGCGCGGACCCGGGCAGTGGCTGCCGTGGCAAGATCGGTGCACGTGGCGCGGCCGGCGGCGCCGGGTGTTTCTCGCCGCTGTGGCAAGCAACCCGCTCGCAACGGCCTTCCCGCTTGAGCGAAACCTTCCTGCTCGAGCAAAAGCGATCAATCATCAAGCACACCGGGCCGTAGTCTTTGGACAGCCATAGTCTTCCGGCCAGTGCGCTCTGGGCAAATGCGCGCTTCAGAGCACGGAAGCCGATGGTCTTTGGCAGCATCGCGGCTGCCGGTCCGATGGCGTTGGCACACCAAACCGCGGCCGGCCGTTCTCCGAACTCTTCGGCCGGCGTTTCGGGCGAGACCGCCTCCCAATCAGATGAAATCGGGAAGTAGTCTAACCTCTCGTCTATCGAGCAGAGTCTCTTTGCGTAGAGACCCTTTGCGGTCCGATTTTGTTCCTTCGCGATCTACTTCGGGTCTTTGCCCAAGGCCCGCGCCGGATTACGACGCCAGGCGCTCTTCGATCGCGGCGTTGCGGATCGCCTTCTGCAGCTTCTCGAACGCACGGACCTCGATCTGGCGCACCCGCTCGCGGCTGATGCCGTAATGCTGGCTGAGGTCCTCCAGCGTGGTCGGGTTGTCGCGCAGCCGCCGCTCGGTCAGGATGTGCCGTTCGCGCTGATTGAGGTGCTTCATCGCACTCTGGAGCAGCTTGCGCCGCTTGCCCAGCTCCTCGCGGTCGGCCAGTTCGACCTCCTGGCTGTCGCGCTCATCGACCAGCCAGTCCTGCCATTCGCCCTCGCTGTCGGCGCGCAGCGGCGCGTTGAGCGAATGGTCTGGGCTGGCGAGCCGGCGGTTCATGCTCACCACATCCTGCTCGGGCACCTCCAGCTCGGTGGCGATCTTGCGCACCGTTTCCGGCGCCAGATCGCCTTCCTCGATCGCCTGCATCTGGCCTTTCAGCTTGCGCA
>JAKOWQ010000210.1 GCA_029781465.1 Pseudomonadota bacterium | reverse complement strand
CGATCTTGGCCTCGACCTTTTCGGCGGCTTCGGCATAGGCCTTCTCGGCGGCAGCCTCGCTCAGCGCCGCGTCGATCTTGGCGGGAGCCTGCGTTTCAACCGGCTTTTTGTCAGCGGCGGTAGCCATCGGTAGTGTTTCCTTCGCAGGCCGCAAACCGACAGTGGCAGCGGACTATGTTGCAATGCACAAAATAGTTATTGCATCTGCGAAGTCAAGGATTTTTGTGCAGTGCAGCAAAACCCTTGTTTTAGTATGCTATTCAATATCTTACCGCGTTTTCACATAGGTTCCGGGGGCATCCTCGATAACCGTGTCGCCCTTCCCACCGGGGACTCGTTTGCCCTTGGCAGGCACTTCGGCCGCATCCTGATCGTGCAGCCAGCCAAGCCAGTGCGGCCACCAGCTGCCCGGAGTCTCGCTGGCCCCCTCAACGAAATCGGCAAAGGTTTCGGGGCTGCCGCTGTTGGTCCAATACTGGTACTTCTTCGCCACCGGCGGATTGACCACCCCGGCGATATGGCCCGACCCGGCAAGCAGGAACGTCCACGGCCCGCGCAGGTGCCGGGTCATCCGCCAGACGCTTTCGGCTGGCGCGATATGGTCCTCACGACCGGCCTGGATATAGGCCGGGGTTTCGATCCGCGTCAGGTCGATCGGCGTGCCATCGGCGCTCATCGCATCGGGCACGACCAGCTTGTTGTCGCGGTAGAGGTCTTTGAGGTAGGCTTGGTGCCACTTGGCCGGCAGGTTGGTGACATCGCCGTTCCAGTGCAGCAGATCGAAGGCCGGGTAGTCATTGCCGAGCAGGTAATTGTTGACCACGTAGTTCCAGATCAGATCGTTGCCGCGCAGCAGGTTGAAAGTCGCGGCCATGTAGCGCCCGTCGAGATAGCCGTGTTCGGCCGAAAGCTTGGCCAGGGTATCGAACTGGCGATCGTCGATGAACACCAGCAATTCACCCGCGCGCTTGAAATCGACCTGGGCAGTGAAGAAGGTCGCGCTCTTGACCTTTTCGGCCTCTCCGCGCCGGGCGAGCACTGCCAGCGTCGCCGCCAGCGTGGTTCCCGCGACGCAATAGCCGATGGTGTGAACGCTTTTCACTCCCAACCGCTCGCGCACCAGATCGATCGCCTCGATCTGGGCGCGAATGTAATCGTCCCAGACCACCTCGGCCATGCTTTCGTCGGCCGATTTCCAGGAGACCACGAATACCGTTATGCCCTGATCGACCGCCCACTTGATGAAGCTCTTTTCGGGCGAGAGATCGAGAATGTAGAACCGGTTGATCCACGGCGGGAAGATCACCAGCGGAACCTCAAGCACGTTTTCGGTTGAGGGGCTGTACTGGATCAGCTGATAGAGCGGCCCCTGGTGCACCACCTTGCCGGGGGTGACAGCGATGTTTTCGCCCAGGGTGAAAGCTCCCGGCTGGACGTGGGTCAGCTGCCCGCGCTTGAGATCCTCAAGCAGGTGCTCGAAGCCCTTGACCAGACTTTCGCCGCCGGTCTCGGCCGCGCGCTGCATCACCAGCGGATTGGTCAGCGGGAAATGATCCGGGCTGAGCGCTTCGACCAGGGTTCGGGCGGCGAAGCGCAGCTGCTCGTGCCGGGCGGGATCGCCGGTCTCGATCCGGCTGGCCATGGCCAGGACCTGCTCCGCGAGCATCAGGTAGGTTTGATGGACGAGCGCGTAAAACGGCTGCGAGCGCCACGCGGGATCGGAAAAGCGCCTGTCCTTGCGCGGCAGGTCAGGCAGGCTTTCGCCGGTATCACCGGCCTTGGCGCCGATGCCGTATTGCCCCAACACGTTTTCCCACAAAGCGACGCTGTCATTCCACATGCGCTGCTGGCTCTCGGGATCGGTCAGGGGCAGGGCCTTCAGCCAGCCCTGAAAGACGCCAAGGAAATTGCCCGGGTCGGAAAACAGCTGCGGAATATTCTCCGCCGCCGCGGCTGCCTGGTATTGCTGAAACTCCGCCCAAAGCGCCTGGAGCCGCTGGGCAACGCTCGCCCATTGGGTCAGATCGGGCATGACCTTTGCGGCATCGGCTTCTCCCAGCTCGGGCATAAGCCGGGCAAACATCTGCTGCGGAGCTTGCAGCATTGCCGCAAACAGATCGGCCGGATTGCCCGCCGCGGTCGATTGGTCAGTCATCAAAGGGCTCCTGAACGCGGACTGCTAGATTGTGGTTGTGACAAAATCGGGGCCACCCATAGCGCAAATCAACGCGCCCTACAGCGGGCTTCGCCGATCCGCTTGTACTCGCCGTGGAACTTGGGCATCGAATCCGAACGGCCGCCGAAATCGTAGCCATCGCCGATGTAGATTTCGACCCAGCGCTTGCCCGGCCAGTCTTCGGCCTCGGCGTTTTCGATCTGGATGTTTTTCTTGGCCTTGCCCCACAAGGCGTGGCCCTGGAGCCAGTTGGCGTTGGCATTCTTGGCGAAGAAGCGGAACAGGACCGGCCCGCACTTGCCGGCATCGTTCACGCTGACCCCGCAGAAGTCCTTGCCGCACGGTGCGATGTCGATGGTCTTGTAGAGCCTGCCCCGGGCAGTGAAGGTCGGGTTGTCCTCGTGGATGGTCCAGCGCCCGTAATGGATGCTGGTGGCGGCGGGAGCTGCCAGCGCGGCGGCGCCGATCCCGGCGGCAAGACCAATCGACAGAGCGGTGATCGAATGGAATAAGGATTTCATGGTTACCTCCGGCCATCCAGAAAGGGCACCTGCCACCCGCGCGAGGCAGCCGGTACGCGCCGTTGCTCTAACAGGAATGGCGCTGCTTGTAATCTATACTGCGGCCAAGGCGCTCTATTCGCCCTGGCTGGTCGACGATTTTCCCGAAGAGCTGGCGATCAAGGCCGAACTGATGCCCGCGATCTTCCCTCTGCACATGGTCAGCGGCGCCCTTGCGCTGATCCTGGTTCCCGTCGCATTGCTGCTGCGCCGCCGCCCGCGCTGGCACCGCCCTGCCGGAAGGATTGCGGCCTCGATCGTCGCCCTAGCCGGGCTTACGGCCTTCCCTGTTGCGCTGATCGAGCCGGTCACCCTGGGGTCCGCACTCGGCTTTGCCACCCAGGGAGCCGTTTGGCTCGTCCTGCTGGGGCTGGGGCTGTGGAACATCCGCCGGGGCAGGGTCGCCGCGCACCGCACCTGCATGCTGCTGATGGCTGCCACCACCAGCGGCGCGGTGTTCTTCCGGGTCTTTCTGGCGCTGTTCGCGATGAGGGGATCCTATCGTCACTACGAACTGTTCTATGCCTGCGATGCCTGGTTCGCCTGGGGCTTGCCGCTGATTGCCACGGCATTGTGGCTAAAAGGCACTGGCGCAACGACTCGCGATCCCCGATAAGGCGCGCGCGCCAATCCGGCGCGAGCAACCGGGAAAGGTCCCATGTCCGAAGAGTTCTACCGCATCAAGCGCCTGCCGCCCTATGTCATCGCCGAAGTCAACGGCATGCGGGCCGCAGCACGCGCCGCCGGTAGGGACATCATCGACCTTGGCATGGGCAACCCCGATCTGCCGCCGCCGCCGCATGTGATCGAAAAGCTGTGCGAGGTCGCGCAAAAGCCCGATGCCCATGGCTATTCCGCCTCGAAGGGCATTCCCGGGGTGCGCAAGGCCCAGGCCAATTACTACGCGCGCCGCTTCGGGGTTGAGCTTGACCCCGAAACCGAGGTGGTGATGACCATGGGCAGCAAGGAAGGGCTGGCCAGCCTTGCGACCGCAATCACGGCGCCGGGTGACGTGGTGCTGGCGCCCAATCCCAGCTACCCCATTCACACCTTCGGCTTCATCATCGCCGGGGCGACGATCCGCTCGGTTCCGACCACGCCCGACGAGAACTACTGGCGCTCGCTTGACCGGGCGATGGCCTTTACCGTGCCGCGTCCCTCGATCCTGATCGTCAACTACCCCTCGAACCCGACGGCCGAAACGGTCGATCTGGCATTCTATGAGCGGCTGGTGGCCTGGGCGAAGGAGAACAAGGTCTGGGTGCTTTCCGACCTTGCCTATTCCGAACTTTATTACGACGGCAATCCCACCCCCTCGATCCTCCAGGTGCCGGGGGCCAAGGACGTGGCGGTGGAATTCACCTCGATGTCCAAGACCTTTTCGATGGCCGGCTGGCGGGTCGGTTTCGCGGTGGGCAACCCGCGGCTGATCGCGGCGCTGACCCGGGTCAAGAGCTACCTCGATTACGGCGCCTTCACCCCGATCCAGGCGGCAACCTGCGCGGCGCTCAACGGGCCGCAGGATATCGTCGAGGCCAACCGGGTACTCTACCAGAAGCGCCGCGACGTGATGGTGGAAAGCTTCGGGCGCGCGGGATGGGAAATTCCCAGCCCCCGGGCCTCGATGTTCGCCTGGGCACCGCTGCCCCCGGCGCTCAGGGAGATGGGGAGCCTGGAATTTTCCAAGCAGCTGCTCACCCATGCCGAAGTCGCGGTGGCGCCCGGCGTCGGCTACGGCGAGGAGGGCGAAGGCTTCGTGCGGATCGCGATGGTCGAAAACGAGCAGCGCCTGCGCCAGGCCGCGCGCAACATCCGCCGCTATCTCGCCTCGATGGGGGTCAACACCACCGCGGCCTGACGGGGCTGGCGCAAGCCGCTTGTTTTCGACCGGAGTCGAGCCATCCGCGCTTGCCATGCCCGGCAAATCGTGGTCGCTTCGTCCCAAGGGCGCTCAGGGCCTGAAGGGGTAGCAATTGCGACTGTTTCGCTGGCTGTCGGCAGGACCGGTTCCTGCCGCGTTCGACTTGCGCCGCCTTGGCTGGCGGCTGATCGAGAGCGACCTGCCGGGCGGGCAGGGGCGCGGCCTTGGCGTGGCCGACCTGGCCGTGCTGGTCCAGCCCGATGGCCTGGTGATGGCGCAGTGGCTGCAACTGGCGGGAGCCGATCCGGCCGAGCGCAAGCGGACCATGCTGGTCGGGGTTGAGGAATCACAGGAGCGTTCGCGCTTCATCCGCCTCGGCTTTGGCGACGCGGTGGGCTGGTGGAGCCTTCCGCACGAGCTCGAATCCCGCGCGATCCGCGTGATCGAACAGGCGCGTGCGCTGCCGCGTCACCGCCAGATCGGCGCCCTGCGGCTCGATCTGCTGGCGCGCGAAGCCTTTGTGGCGGGTCGCCCGGCCGGACTGCACCCGCGCGAGTTTGCGCTGCTGTGGCGGCTGGCCGATGCTCCGGGCAAGGCGGTTGCGCCGGCCACCCTGCTTGGCGACGTCTGGCGGCTGTCGTTTCGGCCCGAAACCAACAGCCTTGCGGTCCATGTCAGCCGTCTCAGGGCCAAGCTGCGCCTGTCGGGCGTTGACGGACTGATCGAGACCTTGCCCGATGGTGCCTACCGTCTGGCCGTTGCCGATCCCCCTCCGACGGGAGCGGCCCAGCAATTGCCGCTGGACGCCCATGTCCGTTTGGGCGAGGATCGCTCCGAAAACCGGTTCCAGACCGACCAGCAGGACGATCAGCATGCTTTTTGAAGTCAATCCCGGCGGGCGCGTAGCGATTGCGATGGGGCCCGATGGCGTGGCCCAGGTCCGCCTGATCCGCGCCGACAAGATGAACGCGATCGATCCTGACATGTTCGCCGCATTGATCGATGCCGGGAGGGTGCTACACGAAACCAATGGATTGCGCGCGGTGGTGCTGGCGGGCGAGGGGCGCAGCTTTTGCGCCGGCCTCGATCTGGGCAGCATGGCCAATGCCAACCGCCACGATCGCGCCCCGCTGACCGAGCGGACCCACGGCAATGCCAACCATGCCCAGCAGGTGGCGATGCAGTGGCGCAAGCTGCCGGTGCCGGTGATCGCTGCGGTCCACGGGGTGTGCTTCGGTGGCGGATTGCAGATCGCCAGCGGGGCCGACATCCGCGTGGTCGATCCCGCCGCGCGAATGGCGGTGATGGAGATGAAATGGGGGCTGGTTCCCGACATGGGCGGCTATGCCTTGTGGCGCGGACTGGTGCGTGACGACGTGCTGCGCGAGCTGACCTATACCAACCGCGAGTTTTCCGGTGAGCAAGCGCTGACTCTCGGCTTTGCCACGCTGGTCGATGCCAATCCGGTTGCCCGCGCAACGGCCATCGCGACCGAGATCGCCAGCCGCAACCCCCATGCCCAGCGCGCGGCCAAGCGGTTGTTCGGCAAGTACCTGGAAGCGTCCACGGACGAAATCCTGATGGCCGAAAGCGTCGAGCAGCAGGCCCTGATCGGCAGCAAGAACCAGATCGAAGCGGTGATGAGCCAGATGGAAGGCCGCAAGGGCGAGTTCACCGATCCGTGAGGCGGAGCAGCCTGCGGACAGCAGGGCCGAAAAAGTGACACCCTGTCCGGCCTGTTTATCACCTGAATTCAGATGTTTGCCGCAGAAAAAGTGACACTTGTGCGGTTTTGGGTGTAACCTTTTCGCAAAGGCACGCGCGGCGTTATTCAAGCTGAGAAAGAACGCGGCGGATTGTCGCAGGTTTGCCGGATGTAGGAAAGCAAGGCTGGCCAAAGTTGCCGTCCCGGGTACAATAACATAGCCGCCTCAGGATCATCGTCGCCCCGTGCTCGACACGGGGCTTGGCTGCTTTTGCCGACCCGGCGGTTTGCCGAGAGCTTTGAGCAGAAAAGCCAAGCCCCGGATCAAGTCCGGGGCGACGGGAGGGCTGGTCGAAGATCACGTCC
>JAKOWQ010000201.1 GCA_029781465.1 Pseudomonadota bacterium | reverse complement strand
GCGAGCAGCAGGAACAGGGCCGGCGCGATCCACAGCCGCCCGGGCCGGAACGGCCGCGCCCGCTTCACATTGCGCCAGCGCAGCGCCATCACCAGCGCCAGCACCGCGAAGGGCAGGATCGTGGTCAGCCAGTCCTTGCTCATCCTGCCCTCTTGTGTTTGCCCTAATCCGCCGTGCGGTCACCCTGCCAGGCCAGCACGGGTTTGCGCGCGGCCTGGGTTTCGTCAAGCCGCCGCCGCGGCGCGAAATGCGGCGCGCCCTTCAGCGCCGGATCGCCTTGCCGCGCCCGGCGTGCCACGCTGCGCAGCGAACCGATGAAGCGGTCCAGCCCGGCCTTGCTTTCGGTCTCGGTCGGCTCGACCAGCATCGCGCCATGAACCACCAGCGGGAAATAGACCGTCATCGGATGGAAGCCTTCGTCGATCAGGCCCTTGGCCACGTCGAGCGTGGTGAACCCTTCGGCCAGCCCCGCATCGCTGAACAGCGCCTCGTGCATGCACGGTCCCGAGGCGGCGAAGGGCGCATCGAGATCGTTTTCCAGGCTGCGCAGCACATAGTTGGCGTTAAGCACGGCGTCCTCGGCCACCCGCGCCAGGCCATCGGCCCCGTGGCTGAGAATATAGGCCAGCGCGCGGGTGAACATCCCCATCTGGCCGTGAAACGCGGCCATTCGCCCGAAACTGGCGGTTGCCTCGTGGGCGCCGTCCTCTTCCTCGACCAGCCGCATCGTGCCATCGCCCTGGCGCTGAACGAACGGCAGCGGGGCATAGGGCGCCAGCGCCGCCGACAACACCACCGGTCCCGAACCCGGCCCGCCCCCGCCGTGCGGGGTGGAAAAAGTCTTGTGGAGATTGATGTGCATCGCATCGATGCCCAGATCGCCCGGGCGCACCTTGCCGACGATGGCGTTGAAATTGGCCCCGTCGCAATAGACATAGCCACCGGCGGCATGAACCGCATCGGCAATCCGCTTCATATCGCGCTCGAACAGCCCGCAGGTGTTGGGATTGGTAATCATCACACCGGCCACGTCCGGCCCCAACCGGGCCTCAAGCGCGGCCAGATCGACACGGCCCTCGGCGGTCGCCGGGATGTTCTCGATCGCGAAGCCGGCAAAGGCGGCGGTGGCGGGATTGGTCCCGTGGGCGCTTTCCGGTACCAGCAGCACCTTGCGCGCCTCGCCCCGCGCGTCGAGCGCGGCCTTGATGCACAGCACTCCGCACAGCTCACCGTGGGCGCCCGCCTTGGGGCTCATCGCAACGCCCGCCATGCCGGTCAGCGTGGTCAGCCAGTCCGCCAGTTCGGCAATCACGCCCAGCGCGCCCTGGACGCTCTGCTGCGGGGCGAGCGGGTGAACATCGGCAAACCCCGCCATCCGCGCGACCTTTTCGTTGAGGCGCGGATTGTGCTTCATCGTGCACGAGCCGAGCGGGAACGGGCCCAGGTCGATCGCGTAGTTCTGGCGCGACAGGCGTGTGTAATGACGCACTGCTTCCGGCTCGCTCAATCCCGGCAGCGCTGGCGCCTCCGCGCGCAGGAAGCGCGCCAGCGACGGCATGACGTCAGCATCGGGTGCCTCGATATCGACCCCGCAGGTGCCGGGCCGGCCCAGCTCGAAAATGAGCGGCTCCTCCAGCATCAGCGCCTTGTCACCGCTGGCGGTTCCGGACGGAGCGGCATCGGTGCTGCCCATTTCGGGGCGCCAGCCGGACTGGTTGGGGGCGTTCATGCCAGGACTCCTTCCAAGGCGGTGGCCAGGGCTTCGATATCCTTGGCGCTGGTGCATTCGCTGGTCGCCACCAACAGGCCGTTGGCAAGCTCGCCCGCCTGCGGATAGAGCCTCCCGAGCGAAACACCGCCGAGCACCTGAAGATCGGCCAGCTCGCGCACCACTTCACGGGCATCGCGCGGCAGGATCACGGTGAATTCGTTGACGAAGGCCGTGTTCAGCACCGTGACGCCCGGAATCGTCGCCAGCCGGGCAGCGGCGGCGCGGGCGCGATCGTGGCTGACGCGGGCCAGGCGCGCCAGCCCTTCGCCGCCCAGTAAGGTCATGTGAATACTGAAAGCCAGCGCACAAAGCCCTGCATTGGTGCAGATATTGCTGGTCGCCTTCTCGCGCCGGATGTGCTGCTCGCGGGTCGAGAGGGTCAGCACGAAGCCGCGCCTGCCTTCGGCATCCACCGTCTCGCCGCACAGCCGCCCCGGCATCTGCCGCACGAACTTTTCGGAGGCGCCGAACAGGCCCAGATAGGGCCCGCCGAACTGCAGGCCGACGCCCAGCGACTGCCCCTCGCCCACCACGATATCGGCGCCAAGCTTGCCTGGCGCCTCGATCAGGCCCAGCGCCACCGGCTCGGTCACCACCGCCACCAGCAGCGCGCCTTGGGCATGAGCGGCTGCGGCAATCGCGGCAAGATCGGGAATCCGGCCGAGAACGTCGGGATATTGCACCACCACGCATGACGTCTCACCGTCGATCGCGGCGATCAGCGCGGAATCGTCGGGTTCCGCCGCGAGCTGCGGCACGCGAACATCGAGCATGTCGCCGGTGAAGCGCGCCATCGTCGCTGCTGTCGCCACGTAATGCGGATGCAGCCCTCCCGAGAGTACCGCCTTTGCACGCCGGGTTACCCGCCCGGCCATCGCGATGGCCTCCCAGCACGCGGTCGAGCCATCGTACATCGAGGCATTGGCGACATCGACCCCGAATAGCCGCGCCACCTGGGTCTGGAACTCGAACAGCACCTGCAAGGTGCCCTGGGCGATTTCCGGCTGGTAGGGGGTGTAGGAGGTGAGGAACTCGCCGCGCTGGATCAGGTGATCGACGCTGGCGGGTACATGGTGACGATAGGCACCCGCCCCCAGGAAGAACGGCACCGAACCGGCACCGAGGTTTTTCCCCGCCAGCGCCGCCATGTGCCGCTCCACTGCCATCTCGCTGGCGTGCATCGGCAAGCCGGCGATCGGCCCGGCCAGCCGCGCTTCGGCGGGCACGTCAACG
>JAKOWQ010000195.1 GCA_029781465.1 Pseudomonadota bacterium | reverse complement strand
GGGCTTTCAACAGCGCCGTGTCGCCCAGCAGATAGCTGTTCATCGACAGCGCCCCTTCCACCTCGGCGTTGAACAGTCCCGCCTCGTCTCCCGGCAGCCGCCATCCCGCAGTGTAGAGCAGCGGCAAATAGTGTTCGGCGCTGTTGATCGCCAGCGCCGCGGCGCGATCGTCCGGGGCAAAGGCGCTCAGTCCGGCGCGATCACCGGCCAGCATCGCCGTGTCGATCCGGGCCTGGAATTCGGTCGCCCATTCCGGGGTCGCCCCGTTCAGCTGGCGCCACAGCATCAGGTTGTGGATCACGTTGCCGCTGCCGACCAGCAGCACCCCTTCCTCGCGCAGCACGGCCATCCGCTCGGCGGCGGCGAGGTGCTCATCGGGTGTCAGCGAACCGTTGAGGCTGATCTGCACCATCGGGATGTCGGCCTCGGGGTACATCGGCTGGATCACCCCCCACGATCCATGATCGAAGCCCCATTGGCTGTCACGGTGGATCGCGTGTTCGCCCAGCAAGCCCGCGATCCGGTCGACCAGTTCGTCGCTGCCCGGCGCGGGATACTGCATGGCGAAAAGCTCTGGCGGAAAGCCCCGGAAATCGTGGATCGTGCGCGGATCTGGTCCGGCGGTGAGGTGGATCGCGCCCTGGGTTTCCCAATGCGCCGAAACGACCACGATGGCACGCGGGCGGGGCAGGGCCTGGCCCAGCGCCTGCCAGGAACGGCGTGCAGGACCATCGGTGATGACATTCATCGGCGAACCGTGGCCGAGAAACAGGGCGGGGAGGCGAGAGGTGCTCATCGCCGCAATCTGGCGCGGATTGCCAGACATTCAAGCCAAGCGTTTCTTGGCCGGCCTCAATGTTTTTTGCGGGTCAGCTCGCGCATGGCGTTGTCCAGCCCTTCCAGCGTCAGCGGGTACATCGAACCGCCCACCAGCTCGCGGATCATCTTGGTCGATTGCGAATAGGACCACTGCTTTTCCGGCACCGGGTTGATCCACACCGTCGCGGGATAGACATGGGCGACGCGCTGCATCCAGGCCGCGCCCGATTCCTCGTTGAAATGCTCGACCGATCCGCCCGGATGGCTGATCTCGTAAGGGCTCATCGCGGCATCGCCGACGAAGATGACCTTGTAGTCATGCCCGTACTTGTGGAGGATATCCCAGGTATTGGTGCGCTCGCTCCAGCGGCGGCGGTTGTCCTTCCACACGCCTTCGTAAAGGCAGTTGTGGAAATAGAAGAACTCCAGGTTCTTGAACTCGGCGGTGGCGGCGCTGAACAGCTCCTCGACCAGCTTGATGAACGGGTCCATCGACCCGCCGACATCAAGGAACAGCAGCAGCTTAACCGCGTTGCGGCGTTCGGCGCGCATGCGAATATCGAGCCATCCCTGCTTGGCGGTGCCTTCGATCGTGCCATCGAGGTCAAGTTCGTCGGGCGAGCCCTCGCGCGCGAAACGGCGCAGGCGGCGCAGCGCAACCTTGATGTTGCGCGTGCCCAGCTCACGCGTGTTGTCTAGGTTGGCGAACTCGCGCTTTTCCCAGACCTTGAGCGCGCGCTTGTGCTTGCTTTCACCGCCGATCCGCACCCCTTCGGGGTTGTAGCCGTTGTTGCCATAGGGACTGGTGCCCCCGGTGCCGACCCACTTGTTGCCGCCTTCGTGGCGCTTTTGCTGCTCCTCGAGCCGCTTCTTGAGCGTCTCCATGATCTCTTCCCACGAGCCGAGCGACTTGATCGCTTCCATCTCCTCGGGGGAGAGGAATTTCTCCGCCACGGCCTTGAGCCAGTCTTCCGGAATATCGACCGGGTTCTGGCCATAGTCGGTGAGCAGGCCCTTGAAGACCTTGTTGAACACCTGGTCGAAACGGTCGAGCAGGCCCTCGTCCTTTACGAAGATCGAGCGGCTGAGATAATAGAACTGCTCGGGAGTCTGCTCGATCACGTCCTTGTCGAGCGCTTCGAGCAGCACCAGGTGCTCCTTGAAGCTGGCACCGATACCCGCAGCGCGCAATTCGTCGACGAAGTTGAAGAACACAGGACCTCGCTCGCTTGTTAATCGTCTGATTAAGGGGTTGTGGGCTCGGGCGCAAGGCGTTCGGCGGGCTTGTGGACCGCGGCAACCAGCACAAAAGAGATGTACATCAGCAAATACCAGGCGCCAAGCTTGGCTGGGCTGACCATGGCCCAGCCATGCTTCTGGCTGGGATAGAGCCAGGCCTTGCTGAACGTTCCGGCGTTCTCGGCCAGCCAAATGAACAATGCGACCAGCAGCCAGCCGAGCAACAACGGCATCCAGCGATCCGCGCGCCAGACCCGAAACCATACTTTAGTCCGCCAGAACAGCAGGCCCATTGCCCCAAACAGCGCCAGCCGTGCATCGGGGAGCCAATGGTGGGCAAAGAAATTGACATAAACCGCCGCCGCCAGCAGCGCGGCCAAACGGGCATCGGGATAGCCGCTGTAGCGGAAATCGAAGATCCGCCAGACCCGCGCGATGTAGCTGCCGACGGCCGCGTACATGAAGCCCGAAAACAGGGGGACGCCGCCAATTCGGAGCAGGCTTGGTTCAGGGTAGATCCACGATCCGGCCGCAGTCTTGAACAGCTCCATCACCGTTCCGACAAGATGGAAGGCGACGATGACACGGGCCTCTTCCATGGTCTCAAGCCGCAGCGCCAGCATGCCGATCTGGATGGCCAGGGCGGCGAGCGTCAGGAAGTCATAGCGGGCAAGCGCCGCGCCCGACGGATAGAGCAGATGCGTGCCCAGCAGCAGCGCCAGCATCAGGCCGCCGAACAGGCAGGCCCAGCCTTGCTTGAAACCGAACAGCACGAACTCGAAGAGCCATGCCCGCCAGCCCGGGCGCGGCTCGAACGCCTCGAGCCGGTTGCGAACAGCAAGAAACCGGGTGTGCGCGGTTTCGCGAACCAAGGGGTCAGACGCCGGGCTGCGGCGGGGCGGGCGGTTGGCCCGTGTGCTGTTCCAGCGCAGGGTCGATCACCGCCCAGGCCGGTGCATCGGCGGTCCAGATCACGATCTCCGGCTTCAGCCCGTGCGGTTCGTCGATCATGCCGAAGCGCACGGTCTTGAGGTGTGGACGGGCCGAGCTTTGCGCGAAGGCCTGGGTGCCGCAACGGTGGCAGAAGTGGAAGGTCAGCGTATTGCCCGAGGCGGCCAGCCACGTGGCTGCCGACAATTCACCTTCGAGGTGGACCGCGTCGGCCGGAAAGATCGCGTTGTGGGTCGGCCCTCCGGCGGCGATCTGCTGGCACTGGCGGCACCAGCATTGCCGGGTGCCGACCGGCGCGGCGTCGATCTTGAGGGTGACTGCCCCGCAGGCGCAGCGGCCCGTGTAGGGCGGCGCCATCAGCTCTGCCGCCGGGCCATGAAGGCCAGCCGCTCGAACAGCATCACGTCCTGCTCGTTCTTGAGCAGCGCGCCGTGGAGCGGCGGGATCGCCTTGGCCGGATCGCGGTTTTGCAGCACGTCGAGCGGCATATCCTCGTTGAGCAACAGCTTGAGCCAGTCGAGCAGCTCGCTGGTCGAGGGCTTCTTCTTGAGCCCCGGGACTTCGCGTACCTCGTAAAACACGTCCATTGCCTTGGACACCAGCGTCTTCTGGATGCCGGGGAAGTGGACGTCGATGATCGCCTGCATGGTCTCGCGGTCGGGGAACTTGATGTAGTGGAAGAAGCAGCGGCGCAGGAAGGCGTCGGGCAGTTCCTTTTCGTTGTTGCTGGTGATGACCACGATCGGGCGCTCGGCAGCGGTGATCCGTTCGCGCGTTTCGTAAACGTCGAAGCTCATCCGGTCGAGTTCCTGAAGCAGGTCGTTGGGAAACTCGATGTCGGCCTTGTCGATCTCGTCGATCAGCAGCACCGGAAGCTGGGGCGAGGTGAAGGCCTCCCACAGCTTGCCCTTCTTGATGTAGTTCGAAATGTCGTGGACGCGTTCATCACCCAGCTGGCCGTCGCGCAGGCGGGCGACGGCGTCGTATTCGTAAAGGCCTTGCTGTGCCTTTGTGGTGCTCTTGATGTGCCATTCGATCAGCGGGGCATTCACCGCCTTGGCGATTTCGTGCGCCAGAACGGTCTTGCCGGTGCCCGGCTCGCCCTTGACCAGCAGCGGGCGGCGCAGCAGCACCGCGGCGTTGACCGCCACCTTGAGATCGTCGGTGGCAACGTAGTTGCTGGTGCCTTCAAAACGCATGGGAACTCCCGGTCGGATTAATCGTTCGGTTAAGGCAATAGGGCGAGGCGCGGCGCGAGGCAATATGCTTGCGCGCGCAGATCCCGCTTGCCTGGCGAAGCCGCAAGGGAGATGCAATGCACGGCAAGGAAAGGCAAGGCGATGATCGTGATCACCGGAAGCGTGCGGATCGCTGCGGCGAACAAAACGAAGGCACTGGCACTTGGGATAGAGCATTCCGCCCGCTCGCGCGGTGAAGCGGGGTGCATCGCGCCCAATTGCCACACCGACGCCGAGGATCCCGCGCGGATCGTGTTTGTCGAGCTTTGGGCCGACATGACTGCGGTCCAGACCCACTTCGCGGTTCCCGAATCCGGCCGGTTCGTCGCGGCAATAGCCCAGCTCGCACTGGAGCCGCCGCAGATGCAGATCTACGAGGCCCGCGAATTGCCGCACCGGATGCTCGGTTGGGGCTTGATGCCCGGGCCGTTTCGGGCAATCAGGACCGCAGGTCGGCGCGCAACACCAGCCTACGGGGTTTCCAATGAAGACTATTGTCCGCACGGTGGGGGCGCTGTTCGGCGCTGCCGCTCTTACAGCGCTGCCAGCACCGGCCATGGCCGCGCAGGAATTCGACCAGGCGACCTATGATCTGCTGCTCGACTGCGCGACGCTGCAAATCATCTTTGCCAGCAACGGCTCGGACGAGGCCGCAAAGAAGGATTCGGTCAACATGGGCGTCGCCTTCATTTCGGCGGCACAATTGATGTCGGGGGTCGAGATTGGCGACCTTGGCGCCGTGGTCAAACCCCGCCAGGCCCGTATCCTGGGCCAGATTGCCGCCAGCGATCCCGCCGCCACCCGCCTGACCAGAAGTTGCGGCGCGATCCTCAAGGTGGGGATCAATTACAAGGACATGGGCAAGTAGCTCCGGCCGGAAGGACGCATCGACCGGACGCTCGTGGTCTCTTCCTTGGCAAAAGCGGCAGCAGGGCGGGCTTGACTGTATTATACATATAATGCACCTCCGGTTTTACTGATGGAGGAGGTGCCCGATGCGTTTGACCGCTCAATTCTGCGCGACGCTCGTCGCAGCCGCGCTTTTTCTAGGCGCGATGCCGGCGGCTGGCCGGGATGCCCCTGCGGTGCAGCCCGAGGTCTTGCCTATCGCTCTAAGGAACGGGAACCTTGAGGGCGCGGGCGGCGATCGGCTGCGCAGCGAACTCCGGAACGCGCAGTTCGTGGCTATCGGGGAGGATCATGGATTCTCCGGCCCGCCCGAGTTCGCAAGCGCGCTGGCGCGGGAAATGGCGCGACAGTCGCGCGCTCCCGTCTATCTTGCAGTGG
>JAKOWQ010000168.1 GCA_029781465.1 Pseudomonadota bacterium | reverse complement strand
CTGGGTCGGACCGCCGCGCGCGCCATAGTGGAACACCCCGTCGGCATTGACGTGGCGCCCGGCATCCTGCGCCGCCGTATTCTCATACAAATGGGTACTCGCCCGCCAGACCGGGGGATTGACGGCCGGCCCGGTCCACTCCGGCTTGCGCCCGGCGCCAACCAGACGCGTGGCAAGCCGTTGCTTTCCAGGCGGGTTCTTGGCCACCGGCCCTCAGGCCGCCGTCTTGGTCGCCTTGGGCGTATCCGGGTCGTTGCCCCATTCGGTCCAGCTGCCGTCGTAGAGCGCGGCATCGTCCTTGCCGGCCAGATGCAGCGCGAAGATCAGCACGCAGGCCGTCACCCCCGAACCGCAGCTGGTGATCACCGGCTTGGCCATATCGACCCCGGCGCCCTCGAAAGTGGCCGTGATCGCCGCCTTGTCCTTGAAGGTGCCATCGGCGTTGTAGAGCTCGGTGAAGGGCACGTTGAAAGAGCCCGGAATGTGCCCGCAGGCGATGTTGGGGCGCGGATCGGCTTCTTCGCCCGACCAGCGCTTGGCGCCGCGGGCATCGACCACCTGCTCGTCCTTGGAGTGCAGGTTGGCGAGGACGTGGGCTTTGGTGCGCACGTTCTTGTCATCCTGCCACACGGTGAAGTGGCGGTGGCGCAGGGTTTCCTTGCCCTGGGCCAAAGCACGGCCCTCTGCCTTCCACTTGGCGATCCCGCCATCGAGGATCGCGACATCGTGCGCGCCGAACATCTTGAGCATGAACCAGGCCCGGGCGGAGGTTTTCACCGCGCTGTCATCGTAGAGCACGATCCGGCTGCCATCGCCCAGCCCCAGCGACTGCATGCGGCTGGCGAATTTCTCCGGCGGGGGCAGGGTGTTTTCGACCGGCGCGCTGGCATCGACCAGATCGGACAGATCCATGAACACCGCGCCGGGGATGTGCCCGGCCTCGTATTCGGCCTGGGCATCGCGGCCGGTGCCCGGCAGATGCTTGGTGCAATCGACGATCCGAAGGTCGCTCGCGCCCATTTCCTTGGCGAGCCACTCGGTCGAAACCAGACTGTCCATATTCCCTAAGTCCTCCTCGCGCTGCGACGGGCGCAGCCTCCTGTCCCCAATGCCGCGCCCCTCTTCGCTGCATTTGCGAAGAATCCTAGCCCTCCGCGAACGGGGCGTCGAGGGGGGAATCGCAGAATTTGCTAATTTACGGCGCGCTGGCCGAGCTGCGAATAGGTTCGCGGGCCAAGATCGAGCCGGAATGGCTTGAGCGTGCCGCCCGCGGCGCGCAAATCCTCGCCCACGACGAAGGTCTGCGCGACGACCAGCGGAGTCCCGGCGGCAGTGCTCGCGGCGACCCGCAGCCGCGCCAGCGGCACGAACCAAGCCGCCTCGCCAGAACGAATCGGCGTGATCGCAGCCAGCGGAAGGCGAAACTCGCCGGTGAAATCGGCGCTCTCGCCCGGTGCCAGTTCAACCAGCGCGTGGCACAGCGCCAGGGCCTGTGCGGCGTTGGCGATCTGCTGATCGGGAGGGAGCGAGGCATGGGCGGCGATCATGTCGCCCTCGATCGCCAGCGCGGAGAGCGGCTGCCCGCTGCGGTTGCTGAGCGTGATTCGGTAGGCCAGCGTGGTAGCCATCAGCGACGCGGTCATCCGCCGGGCCTCGAGCGAGACTGTCAGCGGCGCGGAGGATGGGGCAGGGGCCGGGGTCGGGGCAGGGGCTGACGCTGGCGCGGGAACCGGAGCAGCCCTTTCTGGCCGAGGGGTCGGAGGGGCAGGAACCGGACCCGGTTCCACTCGCGGCGGCTCGAAGGTGATCGCGGGAACAGCCTTGCGCCTGCGCCACCACCAGGCGGCGGCAAAGGCAAGGGCCGTTGCCAGTGCCCCAAGCGCGGCGGGGAGCAGCCAGGGAGGCAGTACGGATTGCGGTGCAGGCGCGGATTCGATCTGCGGCAGCGTCGAGGAGAACGACGGACCCGGTTCCGTCGCGACCGCACTTGCGGCTTCGGACACGGCGGGAA
>JAKOWQ010000161.1 GCA_029781465.1 Pseudomonadota bacterium | reverse complement strand
CGGCCCCGACGATCGCCACATCGACGCTTGTTTCATGGCTTGGCGCGCTTTTGTTCGCACCCGGTAGTCCTGCAACCGACATTTTGCCCCCGCTTCAAAGGTTGCAGCAGGAGTGAAGGAAAATGCCTAACCAGTAGTTAACGCGGGAGCGGATTCGCCCCGGCAACGCCCGCTTTCGCACTGCCTGGCATACCCAACTGCAAGCGGGCAACAAGCGCGGCGAGCTGATCGAGCCGGAAGGTCTCCTGCAGGATCACCCCATGGGCCGCGCCGCGCCGCCAGCGCACCCGCCCGAACAGCCGCCCCAGCCCATCGGCCTCGACCCGCACCAGCTGGCGCAAGGCCAGCGGCGGATCGCATTCGATCGCCACACCGTTGAGCGAAAGATCGACCAGCCGCGCGGCCCGGGCCAGCCCTCCGGCGTGGACCAGCACGTCCAAGGCGGGGTGGACCTTCAGCCGGATCTGCCGCCGCGGGAAGTTGCCCCGCTCATCGACCAGCGCCTGGATATCGATCGGACCTTCGGCGAAGCGAAACCCGGCATGGCCCTCGCGTTGCCACACGGCCTCGACCGGATAGCGCTCGCCATTCCCGAGCTCGAGCTCGAAGCCTTCGCCGGCCGGAAGTTCGTGAAACAGCTTGGCCTTGACCCCGGTCTCGGAAGCATCGCGCAGGATACACAGGAATTCGCCGGTCGGCGCGATCAGCTTGCCCGCGCGCAGCATCAGCGCATAGCGCGGCGCGGCGCGCAGTTCGTCGTTCGCTGCCTCCTCAGCAGGCGTTGGCGCGGGCACCTGGGCCATGGTCGGTCTCCATTCCGCCGCATGACGCTAAACGGAATAGACCGGACATAGCCCGATATCGCTAAGCCAGTCTGAACGGCGAATTAGGGATTTGTATGCAATTTCAACTGGTGCGGACGGTGGGACTCGAACCCACACGAGCAAGGCTCAGGGGATTTTAAGTCCCCGGCGTCTACCATTCCGCCACGTCCGCGCCGTTTCTGCCTTACGGCAGTGCGGCGGGGGTATCCACCCCCGCCTTGCAGCGCCGGCCCGCGCCCCCCGGTCCAACCACCCACAAGTTACCATGAACGGGTGGTTGG
>JAKOWQ010000160.1 GCA_029781465.1 Pseudomonadota bacterium | reverse complement strand
GGCCCTGGCGGTCGCGCGTGCCAAGCGGGCGGCCATCGCTGCGGCGTGATGTCCGCGGGGTGGCGGGACGGATTTGGCTTATTTTGCCTGATAGTGATTCGCAGTGACGGGGCCACGACATTGCGGTTCGCTGACCGTTGTGCCAGCGTCGTTGGACTTTCGTGACCGATGGTGAACGCGATGGCGTACCGGCATTGGACGCTCGACGATATTCCATGGGACCGGTTTGAGCCCGCCAAGGTGGACCCCGAGATCGTCAAGATCATCAAAGCGGCGGCGATGGTGGAGTTCAACGCCGCTGACTACGTTGCGTATCTGGAAAGCGTGTTCGGTGACGATCCGGCCTTTCGCGAGGCGGCGCGCGCCTGGGGACTCGAAGAGGTCCAGCACGGTCGAGTGCTGAGCCGGTGGGCGCGGCTGATCGATCCCGATTTCGATTTCGAGGAACGGTTCAAGACCTTCCGCGCCCGTTATCCGCTGCGGGTTGATGCCGCGACGTCAAAGCGGGGGTCGCGGGCGGGCGAATTGGTGGCGCGCTGTCTGGTCGAAGTCGGGACCAGCTCCTACTACACCGCGATCGCCGATGCCGCCGAAGAGCCGGTGCTCCAGATCGTGTGCCGGAAGGTCGCTGCCGACGAGCTGCGCCACTATAAGCTGTTTTACGATCATTTGCGCCGCTATATCGATCGCGAGCACCTCAGCCGGCTGAAGCGGGCCTGGGTGGTCTACGACCGGTTTCGCGAGACCGGGGACGACGAGCTTGGCCTCGCCTACTATGCCGCCAACAATAACGGCGAAGAATACGACCGCGCTGCCCATAATCGGGCCTACATGAAGCGGGCGACGCTATTCTACAAGCCGGCCCATATCGAGCGTGGGATGGCGATGATCTTCAAGGCGGTCGGCCTGAAGCCGCATTCCCGGCTGTTCCAGGTGGCCAACACCGGCATGCGCTGGTACCTGCAGCGCACCGCGCGCAAGCTGTCACGGATGGCGGCGTAGCGTCAGCGTGGGATTGGCCTCACCGCGGTGGCAGGTTGACCCCGCCGACCCGCCAGACGGGCGGTGCCGCCTTGTCGCTCAGCCGGTCGAGCCGGGTCAAGGACAGCGGGTCGATTTCGCAGCGCAGTGCGATCTCGGGAGCGAGATCGAGCGCCAAGGCGATGGCCGCTCGGATGGTGCCGCCATGGGCGACGGAGACAATGTCCCGGCCAAGATAGCGATTCGACAGCCGCTCGATGGCGGGCTGCACCCGCAGCATCAGGTCGAGAAAGCTCTCGCCCCCTTCCGGGCGGTAGCGCGCCGGGTCGGGCCGGAACGGATGTTCCGGCGCGGCACGCTCGGCGTAGACCTCGGCGGCGGGGCGGCCCTGGCAGTCGCCGAAATGCTGTTCGATCAATTCGACTTCGACCGAGGGGGTCGCTTCGGGCAACCTTGTGGCCGGATCGGGAAGCTTCGCTGCTTTGGCTCGGATCGCCTGGGCGGTGTCACGGGTGCGGCGAAGCGGTGTGACGATCCAGTGGGCGCCGCGGGGCAGCCGCCCGGCCAGCGCCGTCAGGGCGGCGCGATCCGACAAATCGATGTCGATGTCGGTCTGGCCATAGATGATGTCGCGCGGATTGATCACCGGGGCGTGGCGCAGCCACCACCATCGCGTGATAGCGAAATCGCCAGCATCAATCATAGCCGGGCCGCCAGGGTCATCAGCATGGTGATCTCGGCGACCTGCTGAGCGGCGCCAAGCACGTCACCGG
>JAKOWQ010000117.1 GCA_029781465.1 Pseudomonadota bacterium | reverse complement strand
CCACAAGAAGGGCAGCTTCACCGGTGCCCACGCCGACAAGACCGGGCTGTTCCAAGCCGCCAACGGCGGCACCCTGTTCCTCGACGAAATCGCCGAGCTGCCGATGCACATGCAGGTCAAACTGCTGCGCGCGATCCAGGAAAAATCGGTGCGTCCGGTCGGTGCCAACGCCGAAGTGGCGGTGGACGTGCGCATCCTGTCGGCCACCCACAAGGACCTGGCCGCGCTGACCGATGACGGCAAGTTCCGCCACGACCTGTACTACCGCATCAACGTGATCGAACTGCGGGTGCCGCCGCTGCGCGAGCGCCGCGAAGACCTGCCGGTATTGATCGATGCCATCCTCACCCGGCTGGCCGCCGCGCAAGGGCGCGAGAAACCCGTGCTGCACGTTGATGCGCTGGAAGCGCTGGGCCACTACACCTTCCCCGGCAACGTGCGCGAACTGGAAAACATCCTCGAACGCGCCTTCGCCCTGGCCGACGACGACGGCATCCGGGTCGAAAACCTGCGCCTGCCCGAAGCCCGCAGCACTGCCACGCTGCTCACCAGCGAACCCTCCGCGCGTGACGGCCGCGGTCTCGACCCGCGCAGCCTCGACCCGCGCGGCCTCGACCCGCGCGAATCCGCCAGCAGCGCCCTGCCCGAGTTCATCGAGGAAATCGAGCGCAAAGCGATCGAACAAGCCCTGCAGGATCACCGCTACAACAAGACCAAGACCGCCGCCGCCCTGGGCATCACCTTCCGCGCCCTGCGCTACAAACTCAAGAAACTGGGCATCGATTGAGCTGGAGTGACGATGCGGGCGCCGCGATGGCGGACGGATGAGGCGCGTCCTACACTCGAAGCCAATCCGCCAAGGAAGTCATGCGCATGCTCGCCACCACCCTGCAACGCCTGGCCAAGGCCAGCGGCCTGAGCGTCACCGAGATCGCCACGGCCATTCCCAAGGCCGGGATCCAGACCGTCAACGCCTGGCTGCGCGGCGACAAACTGCCCGGCTACGACCAGATCGAGGCGCTGGCGCGAACGCTCGGGGTGCCGGCCGGCGCGCTGCTCGGGGAACTGGCGGCGGCGCTGGATCCGGCCCGCACGCGCGGCGAACACGAACTGCTGGCCTGCTATCGCGGTCTTGAAACACGCCAGCAGAACGCGCTGCTGGAAATCGTGCGCAGCATGCAGCCCGCCCCCCCGGCAACCGATCCCAAGGCCGCGGCCAGGACCGCACGCAAGCGCACCGCCAAGCCACGCGTCGCGACGAAACACCCGATGAAGCAGGCGCCAAAACGGAAGTCCTGACGCGGCGGTCGGCTTTGCCCTAGGGACTGGCCGGCCCCGTGGTTCGCGGGGCCGGGGCGCCCGAAGCGGCAGGAGGCCACGGCAAGCCCACCTTGCGCGCCAGCGCGGCGTAGCGCGGATCGTCGCGATAGCGCAGCAACAGGGGATCGTAGAGCAACAGCAGCATTCCCGGATCGTGCGCCACCCTGGCCTTGTCCAGCCATTGGAACATCGCATCGGGCTCGCCGCGCACGGCATGGACCTGTGCAATCTGGATCGCCCAACCCTCAGGATAGCTGCGGACGACCGCATTCAGGCGGGTGTCGGCGGCGGCCCGGTCGGGGCTGGCTTGCGCGACCAGCGCCAGGGCAAAATCGCGCCACGCGCCTTCCGGTTCGGCCTGCGCGGCCTTCTGCGCGGCCGGCAGGTCCTTGCGCAGCATGTCGACGACCGCCAGCATGTAGTGGTTGTAGAGCGCGGTCGGCTCCAGTTCGATCGCCTTGTTGACCGCTTGCCGCGCCTCATCCAGACGCCCGGCCGGCATCAGGTAGGCAGCCAGCCCGCGATACCAGTTCGCATCCAGCGGATTGATCTTGAGCGCGCGCCGGGTCAGGTCGACGGACTGGTTCAAATCCCCCTGGCTCGCGCGCGCAACGCCCAGCTGATAGAGCGCATCGCCATCGTCCGGCGCCAGTTCGACCGCCTTGCGCAGTTCGGCCTCGCCTTCCTTCCAGTTGAAGTCGCGGATGATCAGCAGCCAGCCGCGCGCGAAATGCGGCGCGGCCTGGTTGGGCGCCAGACGCAGCGCCTGTGCGACCGCGGCATCGGCCTCCTGCAGGAATTTTTCGGCCCCCTTGCCGGTGACGCCGCCGCCGGCGACCGCATCGACCAGGGTGAAGGCCTTCCACGCATAGGCCACCCCGTAATCGTGATCCAGTTCGATCGCATGGCTGTAGAGTTCCAGGGCCTTGCCTGCGTCGGTGGCCCCGACCAACCGCGCCTGCACATAGGCATCGTAGGCCTCGATGCTGCCGCTGGGCGGCCGATCGCTCTGCTGGGCGGCCTGCGGCTTGGGCAGAAGCTGCGCCTTGAGCGCCGTGGCCACCTGCGCGGTGATGGCGTCCTGCAACGCAAACAGATCCTTGTAGGGACGATCGAAACTGTCCGCCCACAGGGTGCTGCCGTCGCTGGCACGAATCAGGGTGGCGCTGACGCGAACCGTATCGCCCAACCGGCGCACGCTTCCTTCCAGCAGGTGCGAAACGCCGAGCTTGGCCGCGATCGTCCGGTCGTCTTCGTCGCTGCCGCGAAACTGGAACGAGGACTTCGGATTGATCACCCGCAGCCCCTTGATCTGGGCCAGCGCGATGATGAAGCCCTCGGACAGCCCATCCGAAAACGCCTGTTGGCTCTCATCGCTGCTGCCGCTGTCGAACGGCAGCACGGCGATCGAGTTGCTGTCGGCCGGCAACGCCGGTACCGGCGCAGCAGTCTGCGGCTCGACGCGTTCGACCACCCGGTCGGTGAGCAGCAGGACCACGGCCACCGCCAGCACCACGATGATGACGAAGTCGGTGCGTCGGTTGTGGGTCTTGCGCGAAGCCTCGTCGGCGATCGTCACCTCGCTTTCGAGCTTGATTCCGCTGCTGGTGAACTCGTAGCGCCAGGACAGCATCAGCCATAGCGGAAAACCGACGCCGGCGGCGATC
>JAKOWQ010000075.1 GCA_029781465.1 Pseudomonadota bacterium | reverse complement strand
CCGAGCGCAACCAGATCGAGCAGGGCGAACAGGTCCGGCTCGGCGCGCGCAGCGAACAGCCCGCGCTGCCGCAGCACCCGCACTGTCGCCACCGCGAGCAGAAAGGCGACCCCGACCGCGGCGAGGTTGCCATGCGCCGCGGCCTCGTCGCTCTCATCGAGCCGGTTGGGATTGACCAGCGCGAGGGCCGGGGGCAGCTCGGCCGCGCATTTGTGATGATCGACCACCACCACGTCGATCCCGGCATCGCGCGCCATGCCCAGCGCCTCGAAGGCCATCGCCCCGCAATCGACCGTGACGATCAGGCTCGATCCTTCGCGGCCCAGCCGCACGAGCGCCTCTCCCGAGGGGCCATAGCCCTCAAGCAGCCGGTCGGGGATGTAGGCGCGGGGATCGAGCCCGAGATCGCGCAGCAAACGGATCAGCAGCGCCGCGCTGGTCGCGCCGTCGACATCGTAGTCGCCGTAGACCGTGACCTGCTCCTTGGCGAGCACCGCCTGGGCAAGCCGCTCGGCGGCCGCATCCATGTCGCGCAGCAGGCTGGGATCGGGCAGGAACGCGCGCAGCGAAGGGTTGCGGTGGCGCTCGACGTCATCGGGAGCAACGCCCCGGGCGAGCAGAAGCTGGGTGACGAGATCGTGTTCAAGCCCGGTAACCGAACCGGAATCGAGCGCCATGTTGCCCGCCCGCCAGCGCCAGACGCGCCCGGAAAGCGATTTGTCGATGCCAAGAACGGAGGGAAGGGCGGCGCTCACCCGGCCGGGTTAGCCGATCGGGCCGACGAACAAAAGAATCGCGCGAATTTTGATGTCGGCAAATGACAATGCTTCGTGGCAGGATTGGACTACACCGGTTGGGGTAATCCTGGATTGGAGTCGTTTCATGGTCAGCCATCGCTCGAAGATCGCATTGGCCGCGCTGGGAAGCGCGGCGCTGATTGCCGTTCCCGTCATCGCGCAGCGCAAGGCCGATAGCGGCCCGGTTGCCCGCTATGACATGCGCGCGGGCACGCTCTCCGGCTTTGCCGCGATGGGCGGCGGCATGGGCGGCGGGATGGGCATGATGTTCGGCGGCGGGGGCGGAGACAAGCTCCAGCACGAGCTCTACCTGCGGCTCGGCTCCTCGCAGGCCCCGGCCAAGGGCGGCCCCAAGGCCGACCATTTCATGCCGCCCAATGCCAAGCTGGGCAAATCGGTCGCGCTGGTCACCCCGCGCGAAGAACGCGAGCCCGAAGGGTTTCCCGAAGGCCAGAAGCCCAAGGGGCGGCTGCTGGTGTTCTGGGGCTGCGGCGAACACGCGCCCAAGGGCCAGCCGGTAATCATCGATTTCGCCAAGCTTGCCGCCGGTCAGGTTCCGCCGGGCCTATGGACCGCGCGGATCATCCGCGACTGGGGGCCAAGCCTTGCCAACAGCAAGACCTTCGGGCGCTGGCCGGCGGAGGACCACAAGTTCGTCAAGCCCGACAGTTCGCTGCCCGGTCCGCACCGCGTCGCGGGCACCTATTCGCCGGAGATGAACTTTACCCTGGTGAACGATTTCATGGCTCCGCTGCGTTCGAGTACGGGAACGCTGCCGAGCGGGGCGACCTTGCTCAAATGGGGGGCGATAACCAACGCCACCGGCTATCTGGCGACGCTGATGGGCGGCAAGATGGGGCCAGGCGGCGAAATGGGCGACATGGTGATGTGGACCAGCAGCGCGGCGCGCGAATTCGGCGGCGGGCTGAATGACTGGCTGAGCCCGGGCGACGTCGCGGCGCTGGTCAGGGACCGGACCGTTATGGCACCCGCCACCACCAGTTGCACGATCCCGGTCGAGGTCAACCGGGCCGCAGCGGAATTCAAGATGGGCACACTGGTCGCCTATGGTCCGCAGGAAGACTTTGCCTATCCGCCCCGGCCCGCCGATCCCAAGGCACGGTGGGACTTGCAGTGGACCGCGCGGATTCGTCACCGCTCGATGACTTCGTGGATGGACATGCCCGGCATGGGCGGGATGATGAGCGCGCAAGGCGAGGCCGAAAGCAGCCAGCAGCAGCCCCAGAAGTGCAAGAAGCGTGGCGGGCTGGGCGGCCTTGGCGGGGTTGTTGGCGGAGTGCTGGGCGGCAACGGCTGCTGATGCTGGCGATCGTCTGGCACAGCCGGACGGGCGCGGCGCGGGCTATGGCCCAGGCCGCCCATGAGGCGGCCGCCGGGCGGTCGCTGCTCCTTTCGGCGGAAAGCGCCGATGCGGCGGATTTGCTGGCCGCTGCGGGCTATCTGTTCGTCTGCCCCGAGAACCTCGGCGCAACGAGCGGGGCGATGAAGGAGCTGTTCGACCGCTGCTATTACCCGTTGCTCGGACGGATCGAGGGGCGCCCCTATGCGACCATGATCGCCGCCGGTTCCGACGGGCGCGGGGCGCAGGCCCAGCTGGATCGAATTGTCACCGGTTGGCGCTTGCGGCGGGTGGCGGACCCCTTGATCGTCAACCTAGAGGCGCAAACGGCAGAGGATATCCTCGCCGAAAAGGCCGTTGCGCGGCCCGATCTCGATCGCTGCCGCGAGCTCGGCGCGCTGATGAGCGAGGGGATTGCGCTCGGCCTGTTCTAGGCGCAGTGAAGACTTGATCCGCTTTGGAGCGGTCTTGCGCGTGGGGACTCGACTAAGGGCGCGCAATAGTGCCAGAGAATACAAGGCAATAATGCCTGTGATCGGGGGGTGCCATCGTCGGCAGGGATGACAGCGAGGCGCATGCCGGCGGTCCGGTCCTTTCGCTGCTCTTCGCGAAAGGCCACCGGCCCGATGCTGCCGCGATTGCGGATCTGGCCGGGCTGGCCGATGCCGGTCTGGGATTCTCGATAAGTCACGATCCGGGCGGACAGGCGGGCTGGCTCGAGTTGCTGGCGCTGGGGCTTACGTTCGATTGCACCGGGCTTGCACCGGCTGCCGCGGCCAAGGCACCCCCACCTGGCACCCTGCTGGGACTGGATATCAAGCCGCAGGGCGAAGCTCTTGCCCTGGCCCCGGGGCCGCACCTGGTTGAAGGGCGGGCGATGATGCCGGTGGTGCGGGCGCTGGCGGGGCTGGGCGCGCGGCTGGCGGGATTGCCGGGGCTGCTCGCGGTATCCTGGTTGCCCGCGCGCAGCTGGATCGAACCGGCCTATTTCCGCAAGGTGGTGACAGATTGGCTCAACGGCGGTGCCTTTCCCGCGCTGGGGCTGACCACGCTGCACCGCCAGAACGACGGAAGGATGGTCTCGCTGGGCCTGCGCTATTTTACCGGACAGGAACTGACCCTCGATGCCGGAGAGGGACGCGATGCCGCCGAGGCGGCGCGCATCGCCGTGCGGCTTATCAACGAACTGGTGCTGTCCGGCCCGCTGCGCCAGCGTATCGACCTGCCCGGTCCGGCGGGTGTGCGGCTGATTGCCGAACCGCGCCCGGACGGGGCGATGGTTATGGCCAGGATCGGCTGAATGCGGAGCCGCGGGGAGAGGAAACGGCCTTGGCCGACCTGACTCGTACCGGATCCGGTCTGCTCATTCCGCAACGCACCCGGCTGAGCTTTCGCGCGGTCAACCGCTGCGGTGCTCCCGGTTACGATCCCGGAATGCAACGCCACCATATCCTGCCGCGCCAGTTGCTGGGCCGGTCATGCTTCGCCCCGCTGCTCGATGGCCTGGGGCGCGAGCGGCTGGGGTTTGACGATTTTCGCAGCAACGGCTTGCTGCTTCCCGCCAATGACAGCGCGGCGGTGCGGATCGGATTGCCGCTCCACCGCGGGCCGCACCGCGATTACAACGAGCTGGTGATCGAACGCGTCGGCCAGATCGAGGCGAACTGGTCCGTGGTACGGATGAAGGCGCCCGAGGTGGCGCTGAGCGAAGCGCTCGAACGGTTGCGCCTGCTGCAGCGGGCCTTGCGGCGCCGTCTGCTCGACCAGCAGCGGCGGATGCGGCTCAACCGCCGCGATCCGCTCGGCACGGGCTTCGATTTCAGCGAACTCGATGCGATGGCCGGCGCGCTGTGGCCGGCCACGGCTCCCGAAGAGGTCTAAGCGAGGCTCATCCGGGCCTTGGCCGCCAATTCGGCGCGGGCCTGGTTGTATTCGGCCTCAAGCCGGTCGACCCGTTCGGCCACGCTTTCCACCGCCTTGACTGCGCCGATCCCCTGACCCGAACCCCAGATGTCCTTCCAGGCCTTGGCTTCGGTATTCCCGCCCGATCCGAAATTCATCTTGGTCGGATCGCTCTCGGGCAAATTGTCGGGATCGAGACCTGCTGCGACAATTGAAGGGCGCAGGTAATTGCCGTGAACCCCGGTGAAGAGGTTGGAATAGACGATGTCCTCGGCCCGTCCGGCAACCACCGCATCCTTGTAGCCTTCGACGGCGTTGGCCTCGCGCGTGGCGATCCAGGGCGAACCGATGTAGGCGAAATCGGCCCCCATGGCCTGCGCGGCGAGGATCGAATGGCCGCAGGCAATCGAACCCGACAGCGCGATCAGCCCCTTATGCCATTCGCGGATCTCCGCCATCAGCGCGAAGGGAGAAAGCGTGCTGGCGTGTCCACCAGCCCCGGCCGCGACCGGAATCAGCCCGTCAGCGCCCTTCTCGATCGCCTTGCGGGCAAAGCGGTCGTTGATCACGTCGTGCATCACGATCGCGCCCCACTTGTGCGCGGCCTGATTGACGTCCTCGCGCGCGCCAAGCGAGGTGATGATCATCGGCACCTGCCACTTGGCGCAGACCTCCATGTCTTCCTCAAGCCGGTTGTTCGATTTGTGGACAATCTGATTGACCGCAAAGGGCGCGGCGGGCCGATCAGGATGGTCGCGGTTGTGCGCGGCCAGTTCCTCGGTTATCCGGTGCAGCCACTCGTCAAGCACGCCCGAGGGGCGCGCGTTGAGCGCGGGAAAGCTGCCGATGATCCCGGCCTTGCACTGCGCTATCACCAGTTCGGGGCCGGAAATGATGAACAGCGGCGAACCGATCACGGGCAGGCGCAGGCGATCGAAGGGGGCGGGAAGCGGCATGGGCAAGCAAATCCTCTCCAGGTGATTTCGGTTTTCTTATGAGACCGATTGTGGCCTGTCGAGTGTCTTGTGAGCGACGGCTACCAGGCCTGCCGGTACAATTCGACGATCTCGTCGGCCTGGGGAACGCGCGGATTGTTGCCGGGCGAACCCGAGGCGAGGGCCTGTTCGGCCATCAGCGGCAGCAGTTCGTCCCAGTGCGCCTTGTCGATGCCGTAGGCAGCCGGGCTGGGAACCTTGAGCTCTGCGTTGATCGCCTCGAGCGCTTCGACCAGACGGCCGACTGCCGACTGGTCGCTCTCGCTGTCATGCGCGATCGCCATCGTTCGCGCACATTCGGCGTAGCGGTGCAGGGCGCCCGGCGCGGACCAGCGGGTTACCACTGGCATCAGCATCGCGTTGGACAGGCCGTGACTGACATGGAAATGCGCGCCGATCGGGCGGCTCATCCCGTGAACCAGCGCGACCGAGGAGTTGGAAAAGGCGATCCCGCCCTGCAACGCCCCCAGCATCAGCGCCTCGCGCGCGGCGCGGTCGCCGGGATCGGCGCAGGCGCGCGGCAGGTTGGGCCAGATCAGCCGCATCGCCGAAAGCGCCATCGAATCCGCGAAAGGATTGGCGCGTTTGGAAACATAGGCCTCTATCGCGTGGACCAGACTGTCGATCCCGGTATCGGCGGTAAGGCGCGCGGGCTTGCTCAGCGTCAGTTCGAAATCGACGATCGCGATGCTCGGCAAATAGGCCAGTCCCGCGCAGAGCATCTTTTCATCGGTGGTCTGGTCGGTGACGATGGTGAAGCGGGTGGCTTCCGATCCGGTTCCGGCGGTAGTCGAGATGGCAACGATCGGCAGACCCGGTTCGTCCTCCTGGTGCGGGGCCTTGAGATCGCGCATCGGGCGCGGATGGCGCGCCAGCACTGCGACGGCCTTGGCGGTATCGATCGGACTGCCGCCGCCCAGGCCGATCACGCAATCGTGATTGCCGTCGCGGACGAAGGCGGTTGCCGCCTCGACCGAGGCCACGGTAGGATCGGGGATCGCCTCGCAAAAGGCGCGGGCCGGCATCCCCGCCTCGGCAAGGATCGCCAGCACCCGGTCGAGCACCCCGCACTGGGCGATCCACGCGTCGGTCACGATAGCCGGACGCGACAGCCCCGATTGCGCCAGTGCCTGTGGTAACTCGGCCAGCGTTCCGCCGCCGATGCGGATCGTGCGCGGAAGGTGGATCGCGGCCACTGCGTCAGGTCCGCGGACCGTACCAGATCGGCGAGGTATAGGCGCGCTCCTGATCCTTCATCCGCACGCCTTCCGGCGCCTTGCTCTTGTAGCGGACCACATCGTAGGCCACCCAGCGCGGGGTCGGGATCTCGAGCACCCGCGCGTAATAGAACGCGTGCTCGCCAGCCCTGAAATCGGGATCGCGCCATACCGTGTGCAGCTCGCTCGCGCCAATCGTGTTGCGATAGGTGGCTGTGGCAAGATCGACCGTATCGCCAACCGGCGTCAGATGGCCCTTGCGCAGCTTGCGTTTGCCCGGTTCGCTCCAGATGACATCGTAGATCTTTTCGTGGGTCTGGCCCTGGGCATCGACCCAGCCCTTGACGATCTGGACCCGGTCAAGGTTTGCTCCTTCGGGATCCTTGAGCGCGGAAACCAGGAACACCGGGGCGCCCTTGCCGGGCTTCAGCTGCGCCCCCATCGGCACTCCGCGGGAATAGCCGGCCTTGACCCAGTCACCCTTGAAATCGCGGGCCGAAAAATCCCACCCGCCGAACAGGCGCACGGTCATGCGCGGGCCGGTGGTGGCATAGACCTCGCGCCGCTCCATCGCATCGAAAATAGCCTCGCGGGTGTTGGCATTAGCCCAGACCGCGGCCATCCCGCCGGCCTGGTATTGCCAGCCGAGGCGCGATTCCTTGACCCCCGGATTGACGACCGCATTGATGCGATCGCTGCCCGGGCCTTCGTTGGAAAACTTGCCGTGGAAATTGTCCTCCTCGGCCGAAGACAGTGCGGTATGGCTGTCGGTCGAGCCGATCATCCCGAACGCGTAGGGGTTGACCCCGATCAGGTGTTCGATCGCCAGGCCGCGCTTGAGCGCTTCGCGGACATATTCGCCCGCGAACATTTCCGGCTTCTTTAGCGTGGTGAGCGGAGCGTTGCCGTTTTCCCACCCAGCATCGCCGAAATCGGCAAATTCGTCGTTGCGCGAAAGGAAGGGGTGGGCCTCGCTATCACCCTTGTACTGGGTCACCTCGACCAACGGTTCGTGCGCCGCCCGGCGCCGGGCATAGGCGGCGCTCATCGGTCCGCCGGCGGGATCGGTCAGCATGAAGGCAAGGCCGCTGGAGAGGTTGGAATTGTGCGGAATCGCCAGGGTGCGGCCCCCCGTCTTGGCCTCATAGCGGTCCATGTAATCCCACAGCGCCTCCGGTCCGGTCTGGCCGTCCGAGGGGAAGGGCAGAACCTGCCGGGCGCGATCCGCACCGTCGCGGAAGATCACATTGCGGTGCAAGGTATTGCCCTTGGGCTGGAGCGAATATTCGAAACCGACCAGCGCGGTGAACTTGCCCGGCCGGTTGTAGCGTTCAACCGCGTCGAGCTGGCCGTCCCACACCCGCCGCGCGGTCTTGCGCATCTTTTCGGCGTCGGCGAAATCGGCCGGCAAGGTTCCGTTGGAAGCGGCTGTGACCATTTCACGAAACGCCTTGTAGGCCGCGCTCCCGCCTTCGTGCATCATTGCGCGCCAGCGCTTGAGGGTCGGGTCGGAAAGCTGATCCTCGGGGGTGTTGTAGAGGTCCGCCGTAACCCCGATGGCATCCGAATGGTCTGTCACCACCAGGAAGTCGAGCGGGCGGTGCAGCTTGGCCTCGATCCCGCTGGCAGTCATCACCGCTTCGCCGCTGGCAAAGCGCAACGCCTCTTCCGGGCCGAGCCGCAGACCGGCGGTGAAGGCATCGAAGGAATTGGCGGTGTGCAGGTGCGTATCGCCCCACAGCGGGCGTTGGGGGTAGGCCGCATCTGCGACTGACACCGACGCAGCCTTGGCCGGCGCGGTTTCTCCCTGGGGCAGGAATCCCAATGAAAGCGCGATGGCAAGTGCCAGGCCAGATGCGGCGATGGGCTTGTTCATGGTTTCCTCTCCCTAACCCTAAACACATCTTGTTCTAGCGGGTGCTTCGAGGCAAGGTTGTCAACCTGTTGACATCTGGAACCGTCATGCGACCAAACTGGATTGACCGGCTTTCGCGCGCACCGAATCTGGCGCTCAGGTCGGCCATGGTCCAGCGGCGATTTGCGCGCGGTGCACTTATCTTCAGCCGCACCGAGGCACCCGAAGGTCTCTATCTGATTCGGAGCGGATCGGTTCTGTTCGGCCTTGACGGTACCAATGGCAAGCGGCTGCTGCTGCGTATTGTGCGCGCCAACGGCTTGTTCGGTGAGGCGGTGGCCTATGATGATCGCACCGCTCAGGCATCGGCCGAGGCGCGAAGCCCGTTGATCGTCGATCTGGTCCCGGCATTCCGTTTGCGCGCGCTGCGCCGCGAATATCCAGAGATCGAGGCGGCGTTGGGTGCTCTCAACGCCAGCAACATGCGCGCGGTTCTCGATCTGCTTGAGGAGCAGGCACTGATGTCTCTGCCGGAG
>JAKOWQ010000302.1 GCA_029781465.1 Pseudomonadota bacterium | reverse complement strand
GGCGCGGGCCTTTGCACAGGCCGCGCCAGATGGGAAGAGAAAATGTGCGTTTCATTGCGCCGGAAATGAAAAGGGCGACCGTGCTGGCCGCCCCATTCGGTTCAGCGCTGACGCGCGGCTCAGCTCTTCTTGAGCGACAGCCCGCCAAAGCGCTTGTTGAACTGCGCGACGCGGCCGCCCTGATCGAGCTGGCGCGTTCCGCCGGTCCACGCCGGGTGCGAGGTGGGATCGATTTCGAGCATCAGCGTGTCGCCTTCCGCACCCCAGGTGGAGCGGGTTTCGAACACGGTGCCGTCGGTCATCTGCACCTTGATGGTGTGATAGTCGGGATGGGTATCGGCCTTCATCGCAATTCTCTTTCGCTATGGCCGGTTCCGACCGGCCTCGAATGGGAGCGGCGCGCATAGCCGCACCTCTGTGGATTGTCCAGCCCCAGGCTGAGGTGCGTTGCAGGGCCAGGCCGGATGGCCGGGGCCCGTTGCATCAGCTATCCGCGATCATCGCGGTGAACTGCACTTCGCAGGTCACCTTGCCTTCGACGCTGGCCTTGCCCCAGAACTTGCACACCCGGGCGCGCTTCTGCACGAAGCCGGCCTGAAGATCGAGCAGCACCCCCGGCTCCACCGGAGCACGGAATTTGGCTTCCTCGATCGCCATGAAATAGACCAGCTTTCCGGTCCCGGCGAGCTCCAGCGTTTCGATCGCCAGAATCCCGGCAGCCTGGGCCAGGGCCTCGATCTGGAGCACGCCCGGCATGATCGGACGGCCCGGAAAGTGGCCCTGGAAGAACCCCTCGTTGAAACTGACCGCCTTGACCGCGTGGATTTCGCCATCGGGAACGATGCTCACCACCCGGTCAACCAGCAGCATCGGATAGCGATGCGGCAGGGCGGCCAGAATCTTCGGGATGTCGTAGCTGATCGGTTCGCTCATCGCGTCCCCGCTGCGCGGCTTAGCGGCCGTCCGGCTGCGGACCGGCAGGCTGGGCCGGGCGCGCCGCGGGCTGCGCCGCCGCGCCCTGCTGGGCGGCCTGCTGCTCACGGATCGAACGCGGCACCCATCCGGCCGGCGGAACCAGCTGCATCTTGCTCGCCGGAATCAGCAGGTTGAGCTCGGCGATGACATCGTCGGTCAGCTCATAGGCGTTGGCCCGGGCGATCACCGCGTCGGGGCTGAGCAGGAGCGACACGCCCTGCTTGGCCATGGCATTCTGCACCGCCTGGTCGAGCTGATCGGCGATCTGTTCCTTGACGTAGGCATCCGACATGCCGAGCGGGGCGATGATCTGCTCGATCTCCTGCTCGCCAGCGGCCTTGGTCTGCTGGATCGCGGCATACTGCTGCTGCAGCTGCGCTTCGGGCTTCTTGGCTGCGGCATCGGCCTGAAGCTTCTCAACCATCGACTTGAGCTGCGCGTCGAGCGCGGTCTTGCGCTGACGGGCCTGATCGATCTGCGGCTTGTAGGTCGTCTGCTGCTGCTGCTGGGCCAGACGGTAGGCGTCGGTATTGGCGATCGCGGCGTCGATGTTGAGCACACCGATCCCCTTGACGATGGTGCTGCCGTTGTTGGCGGCCGGTGCGGCCGCAGCGGCCGGAGCAGCGGCGGCTTCGGCGTCCTTGTCCTTCTTCTTGGCAAGCGCGGGGGTGGCGAGCGTAAGCGCCAGCGCGGTGCCGAGCACCGCCTTGGTGAGAATCTTCATCAGAATTGGGTTCCTACGTTGAAAGTGAATGACTTGGTATCGTCGCCATCGACCTTGGAAAGGACCTTGGCGAAGTCGATCCGGAAGGGTCCGAACGGCGAGTTCCAGTTGACCCCCACACCGATCGAAATGCGCGGCTTGGGCGAATTGCCGACGAAGGTTTCGATGAAGGGCGGGATGGTGTTGCCCTGCGCGATGTTGTTAGCCGAGGTCAGGCAACTCGCCGGATTGGGATTGACTGCATTGGTTACCGTCGAAGTGGCCGTGGCGGCGCAATTCGAGTCCACAGCATCGATCTGGGTATAGAGCGCATTGCCGCTGGCATCATGACGCTGGATGAAATAACCGTCGGGGAAATAGCTTGAAAGATCGGTCAGCTGCGGACGGGTTACGCCCCACACCGCGCCCACATCCATGAAGATCGAGGGACGAAGGCCCAGCTCCTTGGCGCCCGAGCCCAGCGGAATCTCAAGCTCGAGGTGGCCGAGGTAGTAGTATTTCCCACCCAGCGCGTCATCGACGCTCTGGTTGCGGTCGGTCTGGACCACCGGATTGCCGTTACCATCGTCGACGA
>JAKOWQ010000053.1 GCA_029781465.1 Pseudomonadota bacterium | reverse complement strand
TTTGCCCCCACTGCCCCCAGAGGACATCGCCCACCCCGCCAGCGGAACTGCCAGCATCAGGAAATAGAACGCGGCATGGGTAACCTTGGCCAGCGCCACCTCCCACGCTTTCAGCGTATCGGCGAGCGGCGGCGGCTTGTGCATCAGCCGCCAGACGATCCTGAGAACGGTCAGGGCCAGGACGATCAGCCCGATCGCCTTGTGATTGCCCATCACCTGCATCCGCTCTGCCTTGGGCATGTCTTCCGCCACCCAGGCGGCGACGAAGTTCCCCGCGATCAGCAGGGCGATCAGCCAGTGGAGGATCACGGATCCCTTGGCATAGCGGGCGGCAGTTGCGGTCTGGATGCTCATGGCGCCGCAGACTATCACCCGCTGATCCCGCCGCAAGCCGAAAAACCGGCTTGCCCTTCGCGCGCGCCGGGATAGTCAGGACAGCGATGGTCACACGCTATCCCGGTGCCCCCAACCCCGACAAGGCCGCCTTGAAGCAAACGGGCGAGCTGGTTCGCGCGCGCCTTGCCGCCGATCCGCATGTTCACCGCGTTCCGGTCGACAAGGCCGAGATCTGGGCGCTGTCGGACTTCGTCAACGCCGAAGAGCGCGAGCGGCTGATCGCGTTGGTCGATGCCGGCGCCGAACCGTCCAAGGTGCTTGGCAATGACGAATACGGTGCCTGGCGCAGCAGCTATTCGGGCAACGTCGATCGCTATGATCCGCTGGTCCAGATGATCGAGCGACGGATCGATGACCTGATCGGGCTGCCCAATGCCTGGGGCGAGACGATCCAGGGCCAGCGCTATGCCCCCGGGCAGGAGTTCAAGGACCACATGGACTGGTTCTGGACCAAGGCCCCCTACTGGTCCAAGGAAGCGCGCGAAGGCGGGCAGCGTTCGATCACGGCGATGATCTATCTGTGCGATGTCGCCAAGGGCGGCGAGACCGAATTTCCCAACATCGGCGTATCGATTCCGCCCCAGGCCGGGGCGCTGATTATCTGGAACAATGCCGCCCCCGATGGGACGCCCAACGATTTCACCTTGCATGCCGGGCGACCGGTGGTTGAAGGCGTCAAGTACGTGATCACCAAATGGTATCGCACCCGCAATTGGGGATAGAACACCGATGCAGAAGCCTGTTTTCCGCCTGATCCTGGCGGCAATGCTTTCCTCGTGCGCGATGCCGCAGGCGGTGGCCGATGCGCCGCGCCCGGCCACCGTTGCCGCCACCACCGAAGATGAGCGCCTGATGGCGCTGTTCGCCGCGGACCAGAACCGCGAGCAGGCGCTCGATCCGCTCGGCACGCTGTTCCGCACCGGGCGATCGGATCCGGCGCTGCTGCGCCAGCTGTTCACCGACAATCCGGTCCGCGCGCTGCGGGCCAGCGTGGCGCAGAGCCTTGCCGACCTGAAACGGATCGACCGCGCAAGGCTCAGCCCGGAGCGGCAGATTTCCTACGACGTCTTTGCCTACACCAAGCAGGACGAGGCGCACTGGCTGCGGCCCGAGATGGTCGCCTTTACCGCGGTGTTGCCGCTGGAGCATTTCGGCGGACTGCATGTGCAATTTCCCTCGATGATGGCCAAGGGCGGGGTCGCCGCGTTCGATAGTGTGAACGACTATGACGCCGCGCTCGCGCTTGACCGGGCCTATCCCCAGATCCTCGACAATGCCGTGGCCCGATTCCGTGATGGCCTTAGCAGCGGAGTGGTCGCCAGCCGGATGACGGTGAGCAACATGATTGCCCAGCTCGATGCCCAGCTGGCCCAGCCCGCCGAACAAAGCCCGTTCTACACCCCGGTGCTCGATTTCCCCGGCTCCGTGCCCGAGGCCGACCGGCAGCGGCTGCGCACGGCCTATCGCGCGGCCATCACCGACGAGATCTATCCGGCCTATCGCCGTCTGCGCGCCTTTCTGGCCGACGAGTATCTGCCCGCCGCGCGCGAACAGGTGTGTCTGTGTGCGATGAAGGGCGGCCCCGGGCTCTACCGCGATCTGATCGAACAGCAGACCACCTTGCGGCTCGATCCCGAGCAGGTGCACCAGCTGGGCCTGGGTGAAGTCGCGCGGATCCAGCACGAGATGGATCAGGTGCGGCGGCAGCTGGGCTTTCCGAACGGAACCCTGCGCGAATTCTTCGATATCCTGCGCACCGATCCGCGCTTTCACCCCAAGACCAAGGAGGAGCTGGCCGAAGGCTTCGCCGCCACCGGCCGCGCCGTGGATGCGCAGGTGCCGCGCTTCTTCAACCATGTCCCCAAGACCAAGCTGGTGATCGAGCCCTACCCGGCCTACCGCGAAAAGTACGAAGCCGGGGGCAGCTACAACCAGGGCAGCGCCGACGGCACGCGGCCGGGCACCTTCTATTTCAACACCTACGACCTGCCGAGCCGCTTCCTCACCGGGATCGCCACGCTCTATCTGCACGAAGGCGCGCCGGGCCATCATTTCCAGATCAGCCTGGCCCAGGAGAATCAGAGCCTGCCCGATTTCCAGCGCTTTGGCGGCAACACCGCCTATGTCGAAGGCTGGGCGCTCTATGCCGAAACGCTGGGCTATCCGATGGGGCTGTTCGACGATCCGATGCAGCACTGGGGCACGCTTGACGACGAAATGCTGCGGGCGATGCGTCTGGTGGTCGATACCGGGCTGCACTACAAGGGCTGGAGCCGCGAACAGGCGATCGACTACATGCTTGCCAATTCGGGCATGGGCCGCAGCGATGCCACCGCCGAGGTGGAACGCTACATTGTCTGGCCAGGGCAGGCGCTGGGCTACAAGATCGGCGCGCTGACCATCCAGCGGCTGCGCAAGAAAGCCGAAACCGAGCTGGGCAAGCGCTTCGACATCCGCGCCTTCCACGATCAGGTGCTGATGAGCGGCGCCCTGCCCCTGCCGATCCTCGAAGCCAAGATCGACCGGTGGATTGCGGCCAGCAAGGCAGCCTAAGGATATTTGCCTATTCCTGGCTTGTCCTGCCGTTCAGCGGTGCGGGAGCAAGGTGGCAGTGCTTGCAACCGCAGACCCGCCACGGCCATGGATCGAATTGGAAGACGTCTCGAAAGCAGGCTGCGCGCCAGGCTGCCCGCGCGGCTGATAACCCGCGAGGGGACATTCCATGTGCTGCTGCACGATCTTTCGCAGCATGGTGCCTGCGTGACCAAGCCGGGACTTGCGCCCCAGCATGGCGATGCTGTTCTGCAATGGCCCGGATGCGAGACGTTCGGCCGGATCGTGCATTCGCGCCCCGGCAGCTGCGGAATGCGCTTTGACCGGCCGATCCCGATCGAGCGGGTGATCGCCACCCGCGAGCTCGACGAGCGCGGGCACTTGCCCGAGGATTTCGAGCTCGAACGGATCCACGCCCGCGACTGGATCGCGGGGCGAACCAATATCTGACCGTCAGTCCAGCGCTTCGGCGATCAGCTTGCGGGTGTTGGCGATGCCATAGAGCGCGATGAAGCTGCCCATGCGCGGGCCCTGGCTCGATCCGAGCAGGGTTTCGTAGAGGGCCTTGAACCAGTCGCGCAGGCTCTCGAAGCCATAGTGCGGGTCCTTGCCGATCTCGTAGACCAGGTTCTGCAGTTCCTCGGCGCTCGCATCGTCCGCTACCGCTGCCAGTTCCTCATCGAGCGCCGCCAGCGCCGCCGCCTCGCCCGCCTCGGGCTTGCGGCGATGCAATGTCGGGGCGATGAAATCGCGGTTGGTGGCCAGCGCATTGGTCACCAGCTTGTCGAGTTCGGGGTGGCGAGCCGGATCGGCATCCTCGACATAGTTGGCAAGGTAGGACCAGACCTGCTCGCGGGTGGCCCCCGCGCCCAGAACGCCGACCAGATTGAGCAGCAGGCTGAAGGTTACCGGCAGCTTGTCGCCATCGCCGCCGTGGTAGCCGTTGGCGCGCAGCAGGTGCCAGGCAGGATTGCCGAGCTGTTGCTCGATCGGCTGGCTGGGAAGCTTCTCGCGGAACTGCCAGTATTCGTCGACGTTCTTGGGAATGATTCCGGTGTGCAGCTGCTTGGCGCTCTTGGGTTCGCGGTAGAGGAACAGCCCCAGGCTTTCCTCGCTGCCATAGGTCAGCCATTCCTCGATGGTCAGGCCGTTGCCCTTGGTCTTGGAGATCTTCTCGCCGTTTTCGTCGAGAAACAACTCGTAGATCATGTTCTCGGGCGGAGAACCGCCCAGCGCGCGGGCGATCCGTCCGCTCTCGCGCACCGAATCGGTCAGGTCCTTGCCGCACATCTCGTAATCGACGCCCAGCGCGACCCAGCGCATCGCCCAGTCGACCTTCCATTGCAGCTTGGAATTGCCGCCCAGGATGCAGCTTTCGACCGTTTCGCCATGATCCTCGAAACGCACGATCCCGGCCTCGGCATCGACCACTTCGACTGGCACCTGCAGCACCTGGTGGGTCTTGGGGCTGACCGGGAGGACCGGCGAATAGGTCTGCCGGCGTTCCTCGCGCAGGGTCGGCAGCATGATGTCCATGATTGCCTGCCAATTGCGCAGCACGCCCTTCAGTGCTTCGTCGAAAGCACCGGAATTGTAGCTCTCGCTGGAGGAAACGAACTCGTAATCGAACCCGAAGCGGTCGAGAAAATCGCGCAGCATCGCGTTGTTGTGATGGGCGAAACTCTCGTACTTGCCGAACGGATCGGGAATCCGGCTGAGCGGATGGCCAAGATAGGCGGTGAGCAGCCCCTGGTTGGGAACATTGCCCGGCACCTTGCGCAGCCCGTCCATATCGTCGCTGAAAGCCACCAGCCGGGTCGGCGCTCCGCCGCTCAGCACTTCATAGGCGCGGCGGACCAGCGTGGTGCGCAGCACTTCCTGAAAGGTGCCGATGTGGGGCAGGCCCGAGGGGCCATAGCCGGTTTCGAACAGCACCGGCGCGCCGCCCGGTTTGCCATCGGGGAACCGCTTGAGCAGCTTGCGCGCCTCCTCGAAGGGCCAAGCCTTGGAAACCCGTGCGGCGGAAAGCAGTGCGTCGTCGGTCATAGCCTGCGCGCCTTTGCCCGAATGGTACGCTCGCGCAAGCGCGAAGTCGGAGCCGTGCGGATTGTTTGCTGGCTAAATCGGCCAATCCGTGCGACTGTCCTGCGCCTTTGGTCAGCCCGGACCATGCCCGTGAGTGAGCTTCTGGACTCAATCGCGCGGATCGCCGCCGCCAGGGATGTGCTTGCGCTGCGGCAGGAAACGCTCGCCTTCGCCCGTGCCCGCGGGTTTGGCGGCGTTTACTTCCTCACCCCGATCGCCCGGGACAGCCGCGAGGGCCGGGTGCTGACCAATGTCGGCTTCGACGAACTGTGGGCGCGGGCCTATCGCTGGCATCTGCACCGGGTCGATCCGCTGCCCGAAATCGCGCTCGACCAGTCGGTCCCGTTCCGCTGGAGCGAGGCGCCGCGCCTGCGCGAACTGAGCAGCGAGGAGCAGCGTTACATGGCAATTTTGGCCCGGCGCGGCATGGCGGACGGCCTCGCAGTCGTGGCGTTCGGGCCGGGATCGCGGGTGGCGATGGTCGGGCTTGGTCTGCACCCGGATCTCGCCAGCGTCGGTCGCGATACCACGCTGGAACTGCAAATCGCCGTCCAGGCCTCGTTTCAGCGCTATTGCGAGCTGATCGCCCCCGAATTCGGCGAGGACACCGTGCTTTCGCAGCGCGAGATGGACGTGCTCTACTGGATCACCCGCGGCAAGAGCAACGCGGCGATCGCCACCATCCTCGAGATCGCGCCGGGCACCGTCGATACCTATGTGCGGCGGATCTTCCGCAAGTTCGACGTGACCGACCGGGTCGGTGCGGCAATGGCGGCGGTCAAGTACGGCTATGTGATCGCGGGCGACTATCGCCGCATCGCCGGGAGCTGAGCCGCGAGCCGGGCCGGGGCTGACCGCGGCCCGTCGTGTCCCCCAATCACGGGACTTGGTTAACCGGTCCCCGCCCCCTAGGTGCGCGCCAGCATTGGAAAGAAGTGGCCAATGCTGGTCGCAACGGATGCCGCGCAGCTTACCCCGCTGCGCGGCATCCGCCATTTATGCAGCCGGCAAATGCCGGTCGGAACCCGCAGAAGCCATTACCGGAAAGTCGAAAGTCGTGAATTCCTCCTCCTCGCAGCCCGGGGTGGCCTTTGGCCGTCTCGCCCTCCAGATCATCCAGCGCCGCCAGTTGCGCAGCCGTTTCTTCGACAGCCAGTTTTTCGGCGAGCAAGGCTGGGAGCTGCTGCTGTTCCTGTTCGCCTGCGGCGATAGCGGTTCGGACATCGAAACCGCCAGCCGCGCGCTCGGCGCCTCGCCTTCCGCAATCATGGCGATCACCCGCCTGCTGGTATCGCATGCGCTGATCGATCAGGGAGATTCGGCCGGTGCCTGGGCGGAAATCCCGATCGCACTCAGCGCGCTGGGCCACGAGCGGGTGCACGAATATCTCGAACAGCTCCACAACGAAGGCCTCGCCGCCTGACTTCAGGCGGCGGCATCGGTGGCGTCGATGCGCTGCTGTGGTTTGATGCGCGAGCTATGTCGGGACGAGCGACACGGGGCAGGCCAGACTATCCCTGAAATCGTTGCTGGTCGCGTCCTGCCGGGTTGCGCAATTGCCCTCTTCCGGATTCCAGAGCGAGAATACCTGGCTCCCCCCTACCCTTCCCGCAGGATCAGCTCCGCTCCCGGCTTGTGGGCGCGGATTTCGGCCTTGCTGAGGCCGCATATCTCGTGGGGGAAGACCAGCCAGTCCTCGGTCTCGTGGACGTAGTAGTCCGGCAGCAGCGCGGTGCGGTTGCGGCTGGGCTTGTAATAGACCGTCGCGGTCTTCACCGTTTGCGGCATGTTGTGGCGGCAGCGCGCGGCGAGTTCGCGGATGAAGGCCTCGATCGAGCGGCCGGAATCGAACACATCGTCGATCACCAGCAGCCGGTCATCGGGACCAAGGGTGTCGATCAGGTAGCCCAGGGCATAGACCCGCACTTCGCGCTGTTCGTCGATCCCGGTGTAGCTCGAGGTGCGCACCGCGATGTGATCGGCCTCGATCCCGTTGTAGGCGAGCAGTTCCTGCACCGCGATCCCCACCGGCGCGCCGCCGCGCCAGATCCCGACCAGATGGGTCGGGCGGAAGGCGGAATCGATGATCGCGTTGGCGAGGCGATAGGAATCCTCGAGCAGCCGGTCGGCGGTGAGGTAGGTCTTCTCAACCACGGGCGGCCTCGTCGATCGCGGATAGGTGGCGGGCGATTTCGGCTTCGGGCAGGAACGATCCGGTAAAGCTGTTTTTTGCCAGCGCCACCAGTTGGTCCGCGGAGAGATCGAGCGCGGCGGCAACAGCGCGGAAATTGTCGTTGATGTAGCCGCCGAAATAGGCCGGATCGTCGGCGTTGACCGTCACCTTGAGCCCGAGATCGAGCATGCGGCGCACCGGGCTGTCCTCGATCCGCCCGATCACGCACAGCCTGAGGTTGGAGAGCGGGCAGACCGTCAGCGTCATGCCATCGCGCGCCAGGCGGTGGACCAGCGCCGGATCCTCTAGCGCACGGTTGCCGTGGTCGATCCGCTCGACCTTGAGCAGATCGAGCGCCTCGCGGACATATGCGGGCGGGCCTTCCTCGCCGGCGTGGGCGGTCACGCGCAGACCGAGCTCGCGGGCGCGGGCGAAGACCCGTTCGAACTTGGCGGGGGGGTGCCCCAGCTCGGACGAATCGAGCCCGACACCGTGGATGCGATCGAGGTGCGGAAGGGCCTGATCGAGGGTCGCCTCGGCCTCCTCCTCCGAGAGGTGGCGCAGGAAGCACATGATCAGCCGCGAGGTGATCCCCAGCCGGGTCTCCGCAGCCTTGAGCGCGCTGTCGATCCCGTTCAGCACGGTCTCGAATGCAATGCCGCGTTCGGTGTGGCCCTGGGGGTCGAAAAAGATCTCAACATGGCGCACAGCGTCGGTTTTCGCGCGTTCGAGATAGGCCAAGGTGAGATCTTAAAAGTCCTGCTCGGTCTGCAGCACCGACATGCCCTGATAATAAATATCAAGAAAATCCTGAAGGTTGGAGAACGAATAGGCCGCCCGCACCGCCGCGACCGTGTCAAACGGGATCGCCACCGCGTTGCGCTCGGCCAGGGCAAACAGCATCTCCGGCTCGAGCGAGCCTTCGATGTGCAGGTGGAGTTCGGCCTTGGGCAGGCGGGCGATCAGGGATTCGGTCTCGGGGGTCAGCATGTCCGCAGGCTGGACCGGCCTTTCGCCGGGGTCAACCGGGCGTTGCGCGCTTGCCCTTGCGTTCCTTTTCCGTTCTAAGCCAGCGGGATGACCGCCACTGCCCTGCCCCTCCCCGCGCTCCATGCCAGCCACGCCGGCTGCTGGCTGCGCGACGGGACCGGCCAGACCCGTGCTTCGGGCAAGGGCGAGGCGATCATGGCCGCCGCCGATACCCCGCTGCTGCTGCTCAACGCCCCGCTGGTCGCGACCCGGCTGGGCTATCCCGACCTGTCCGGGCTCGATCTGCTTGAGCTGTTCGCCTTCATCCATCCGGCCCGCTTTGTGGTCCCCAGCCCCAAGGGCCTGGCCCATGCGCTGAGGCTTGAAGAACCGGCTGGCGACGATGGTGTCCCCGCCCTGCTTCAGCAGGCAGCCGAGGCCCTGCTTGGCACTTGCGGCGCGCCCGACTGGGCCGAGCGCGAAGGGGCCTGGAGCGCGCTGCAGAACCTGATCCGGCTGCGCTGGCCCTGGGCCCCGCTGGTCAGCGCACGGCTCACCCAGCCGCCCAGCGCCGAACGCTGGCTGTTTGCCCGCCTGCCCGAATGGGAAGAAGCCCCCGAACGCCCCCAGCCGGCGCAGGTTGCGCTCGATCCGGTCGCGGTGCTGACGCGGCTGCGCCGGCTCACCGGCGAGGAGGCCGAAGATCGCCCGACCCAGCAGGCCTATGCGATCGAGGCCGCGCAGGCCTTCGCCCCGCGCCAGCGCGAGGGCCAGCCGCACCTGCTGCTGGCCCAGGCCGGAACCGGGATCGGCAAGACGCTGGGCTATCTCGCACCGGCGTCGCTCTGGGCCGAACAATCCGGCGGGACGGTGTGGGTTTCGACCTTCACCAAGGCGTTGCAGCGCCAGCTCCGCCGCGAAAGCGCGCGCGCCTGGCCTGCGCCACGGACCGATGGCAGCCAGCCGGTGGTGGTACGCAAGGGGCGCGAGAACTATCTCTGCCTGCTCAATCTCGAAGACGCGCTGCAAGGCGGGTTCAGCGGCCGCGCCGCGATCCTTGCCCAGCTGGTGGCGCGCTGGGCGGCCTACAGCCAGGACGGCGACATGATCGGCGGCGATCTGCCTGGCTGGCTGGGCACGCTGTTCCGCCAGCGCGGGATCAAGGCGCTGACCGACCAGCGCGGCGAATGCGTCTATGCCGGGTGCCCGCATTACCGCAAATGCTTCATCGAACGCGCCAGCCGCGCCTCGGCCCGCGCCGATCTGGTGATCGCCAACCACGCGCTGGTAATGGTCAACGCCGCACGCGGACGCGACCACGCCCAGCGCCCGGCACGGATCGTGTTCGACGAAGGCCACCATGTGTTCGAAGCCGCGGATTCAACCTTTGCCGCCGCGCTGAGCGGTGCCGAGACGATCGAGCTGCGCCGCTGGGTGATCGGCCCCGAGCGCGGCGCCAAGGGGCGGAGGCGCGGGCTTTCCGCACGGCTCGCCGATGTCGCGAGTTACGACGAAGCAGGGGGCAAGGCGATCGCTGCCGCGCGCCATGCCGCCGAGGCGCTTCCGGGCGACGGCTGGCTGCAACGGCTGCACGATGGCACCCCTTCCGGCCCGCTTGAGCAGCTGCTGGGTGCTGTGCGCGCCCTGGTCCTCGCGCGCGACGAAAGCGGCGGGCAGGAATCGGGCTACGGGCTTGAGACCGAGGCCGCGCAGCTCGATGGTCCCTTCATCGAGCTGGCCGGTGCCGCGCAGGCCGCTCTGGCCGAACTGCGCGCCCCGCTGCTGCGGCTGGGGGTGCGGCTCGAAGCCCTGCTGGCCGAGCCGCCCGACTGGCTGGACGGGCCGGGCCGCGCCAGAATAGAAGGCGCGCGCCATTCGCTGGCCTGGCGGATCGACCTGATCGCCGCCTGGGAAGCTCTGCTCGCGCGGATGGGGGGACCTGCCGATCCCGAATTCGTTGACTGGCTGGCGCTCGAACGCTCGGAAGCGCGCGAATTCGATGTCGGCATTCATCGCCGCTGGCTCGATCCGATGAAGCCCCTTGCCCAGGTCGTGCTCGAACCGGCGCATGGGGTCATGGTGACCAGCGCAACGCTCAAGGACGGCAATCAGTGGGATGGCGCGGTGGCCCGTTCGGGCGCGCCGCACCTTTCGCTCGCCCCGCGCTTGTCGAGTTTCGCCAGCCCGTTCGACTATGCCGCCCAGGCTGCCGTGCTGATCGTCACCGATGTTGCCAAGGGCGACATGGCCGCGCTCGCCGGGGCCTATGCCAGACTGATCGAAGCCGCGCAGGGCGGCGCGCTGGGACTGTTCACCGCGATCCGGCGCTTGCGGGCGGTTCACGGGCGGATCGCCGATCGGCTCGCCCGCGCCGGTCTGCCGCTCTATGCCCAGCACGTCGATCCGATCGACACCGGGACGCTGGTCGACATCTTCCGTGACGATCCGCGTGCCTCGCTGCTCGGCACCGATGCACTTCGCGACGGGGTCGATGTCCCCGGCCATTCGCTGCGGCTGGTGGTGATGGAGCAGGTGCCCTGGCCCAAGCCTTCGATCCTTCACCGGGCGCGAAGGCTGGCGGGCGGCGGGGGCGCATACGACGATTCGATCATCCGCGCACGGCTGGCCCAGGCCTTTGGGCGGCTGATCCGCAGCCGCTCGGACCATGGGCATTTCGTGGTGCTGTCTGCGGCCTTTCCGAGCCGCCTGCTCTCGGCTTTTCCGCAAGGCACGCCCGTCACACGCCTGACACTCGAAGAGGCTTTACAACGCGTCGCCTCGGGTGCTTTTGGAGCGCCCGTCCACGGAGCGATTCACCCTTGAAACTGCTCGGCCTGTTCCGCCACGCCAAGTCCGACTGGCACGATCCGCGTGCGCGCGATTTCGATCGTCCCCTCAACGCGCGGGGTCGCAAGGGCGCCGCGGTGATGGGCCGCCATGTTCGCGATCACGGGGTGCGCTGGGAACGGATCATCGCCAGCCCGGCGATCCGCTGCGCCGAAACGATCGAGATCGCCTGCGAGGCCGCCGGTCAGGCGATGCCAGTCAATTGGGATCGGCGCATTTACCTTGCAAGCAGTGCGACCCTGGCAGACCTGCTGCGCGATCTGGATGGCGATCCCGCATCGGTGTTGATGGTCGGACACAATCCGGGACTCGAGGATCTGATTTTCGATCTGGTTCCCGATGACGGATCCTCACCCCTGCGCGAGGCGGTGGAGATCAAGGTCCCGACTGCCTCCTTCGCGGTGCTTGAGCTTGATATTGATCGCTGGTCCGACCTCACGGATCGCTGCGGGCGGCTGGTGCATCTGACCCGCCCGCGCGATCTCGATCCGGCGCTGGGGCCGGACTTGGGCTAAAAGTTCCGGAAAATCAGGCTTCGTGCAGCGCGTTGACCAGCGTGTTGCGGATCGCGATCAAACGCGCGCGGTGGGCAAAGGCATTTGTGGGTGCTGGCGCGGGCGCAGGATTCGCAGCAGCCGGAGCAACCTTGGGCACATCCGCAAGCGCCTTGGCTGCTCCGCCCTGCAAGGCCTTCCTTGCACCTTTCAGGGTGTAACCCTCGCGGTGAACCAGCCGGTCGATCGTTTCGACCAGCGCCATGTCCGCGGGCCGGTAATACCGTCGGCCGCCGCTGCGCTTGAGCGGGCGCAGCATGGGAAACTGTTCTTCCCAATAGCGCAGCACATGCTGGCGGATGCCCAGTGCTTGCGAAACCTCACCGATGGTGCGCAGCGCTTCGGGATCCTTGCCGTCGCCAGGTGCCGATGCCGAAGCGGCAGGCACGACGGGCGCGGCAAAGAGATCCTCGGAACTCATCCGCGGGCGATCCGGTCTTTCAGCATCTGGCTGGCCCGGAAGGTAAGCACCCGGCGCGGAGTGATCGGAACCTCGACCCCGGTCTTGGGATTGCGCCCGATCCGCTGCCCCTTGTCACGCAGCAGGAACGTCCCGAACCCGGAAATCTTGACGTTTTCGCCGTCTTCGAGCGCGCTGCTCATATGTTCGAGGATCGTCTCGACCATGGAGAGCGATTCGGAACGCGAAAGTCCAACCTTGCGGTTGATGGCTTCGGCCAGATCGGCGCGGGTCAGCGTGCTCATGGAACGCATCGACTCCCTATCGTTGGTTGGCGCGACCCCGTGAGTCGAAGAAATACTATTGCTTCGCAGGAATGCAAGCGAAGCGGCGGATTTCGCGCACTTATCCGCCGCGATCAGACGCGGATCAGGCTTGCGCCCCAGGTGAAGCCGCCGCCCATCGCCTCAAGCACCACCAGGTCGCCCGGCTTGATCCGTCCGTCGCGCACTGCGGTATCGAGTGCCAGCGGCACCGATGCCGCCGATGTGTTGGCGTGCCGGTCGACAGTGACC
>JAKOWQ010000050.1 GCA_029781465.1 Pseudomonadota bacterium | reverse complement strand
GACCGACGAGATCGCGACGGCCTTGGGCAACAGCTCGGGCGGAACCACGTTGGGCGTGATCGCGCTGATCGCCGGGCCGATAAACACCCGCGCCGCACCATAGGCTGCCGCCATGGTGAACAGCAGCGGCAGAGTCAGGAACTGCTGCGTGTTGGCCAGCGCCAGAAGCACGGCAATCAGAACATCCAGCGCGCAGGCTGCCGCGGCGACATAGCGCCGGTCCATCCGGTCGGCCAAAACTCCGGCCAGCGGGGTGAGCAGCATGAAGGGCACGAACTGGACCAGCCCAAGCACCCCGATCATGAACGAAGCCTCCGCCTCGTTCATGCCGTAGTCGCTACGGGCCAGACGATAGGTCTGCGCGCCGATCACCACTACCATCGCCGAAGTGGCAGCCGTGTTGATGAACCGGGCAAGCCAGATCAGCCGGTAGTCACGAAATTGCAGAGGGTGGCTGGGCGAACTCACGCGCAAGCAATGGCAGCGCGCCGCGCGCTTGCCAAGCGGGGTGATCCTATCGCGGTTGAAACCCCGGCTTTAGCCGCGAGCGTCCGGCGCAGAGCTTCGGGATCTAGGCAGATCATGGGATTGGCCGCATTGGCGGAGTTGCCGGATTCCGGCACTTGCGCTATCTGCCGGGCCTCGCTGCGGTTCGTAGAGCCGGACGGACCATCAACCGGCACCCGCTGATCCATCGTGCCGGGCGGCGAATTTCTCTAATACAGCGTCAGCGCGTTTTTCGCAGTCGCGGGTTGGGCTGGAGCTTGTCGATCATCCGCATGAAATCGTCGAGGCGGATGATACGCTCGAACTGGAACCCGGCACGGCCCTCGTTGGCCCAGATCATGTGGGCTTCGATCCTGCCCACTTCGGGAAGGCGGATCGTGACGCGTTCGCCGCGGCTGATCTCCAGGTCACCGGCTACCATGAACCCATGCGCCGAGAGGTTGACGATGTGCATATGCACGTCACCAAGGCGGCGATGTTCGCCAATCACGTTGTGCTCCACCGGGTGGCGCGTGGCGCGCCGCATGTCGGTGACGGTCAGTTGTGCTCCAGCGGACATGCCGATGGTTACCTCTCGATTTCGTTCACAGCAGCGAACGGTATGAGGGGCAAAGGCAAAAATTGGGTAAACCGCGCGGCAATTTTGCTCCGCGCGCGGCAAGCCTATGCCGGTCGCAAGACTCCGTGCCGCTTCTTGCCCGAGGAAATCCGGGTCTCCTGGCCACCGGGAATGTGGAAAGCCTCGTCGCCGACCGGTTCGCCATCGACCCGCGCGCCACCGCCCGCGACCAGCCGCTTGGCTTCGCCCCGGCTGGCGGCAAAGCCGATGCCAACCAGCGCGTCGATGATCCCGATACCTTCTGCCGGCAAGGCAAGAACGGGCAGGTCAGCGCCCACTCCGCCGCCCGCGAAGGTTGCCGATGCCGTGGCTTCTGCGGCCTTCGCTGCCTCGTCGCCCCGGCACAGACGGGTGACCTCGTTGGCCAGCACCACCTTGGCGGCGTTGATCTCGCTGCCTTCCAGCGCTTCGAGCCGGGCGATCTCATCCAGCGGAAGATCGGTGAACAGGCGCAGGAACTTGCCCACGTCGCGGTCATCGGCGTTGCGCCAGTACTGCCAGAAATCCCAGGCGGGCAGGGCATCTTCGTTTAGCCAGACGGCGCCGGCCGCGGTCTTGCCCATCTTGGCGCCATCGGCGGTGGTCAGCAGCGGTGTGGTGACGCCAAACACCTCGATCCCGTTCATCCGCCGGGTCAGTTCGATCCCGTTGACGATATTGCCCCACTGATCCGATCCGCCCATCTGCAAGCGGCAGCCGTGCTGCAGCGCCAGTTCGCGGAAATCGTAGGCTTGCAGGATCATGTAGTTGAATTCGAGGAAGGTCAGCGGCTGCTCGCGCTCGAGCCGCAGCTTGACCGAATCGAAAGTCAGCATCCGGTTGATGGTGAAATGCGGTCCCACCTCGCGCAGCAGGTCGACATAGCCGAGCGCGCTCAGCCAATCGTCGTTGTTGACCATCACCGCGTCGCTGGGTCCGTCGCCGAAGGTCAGAAAACGCTCGAACACCTTGCGGATCGAGGCGATGTTGGCGTCGATCGCTTCGGCGGTCAGCAGCTTGCGGCTTTCGTCCTTGCCCGAGGGATCGCCGACCTTGGTGGTTCCGCCCCCCATCAGCACGATCGGCTTGTGCCCGGCCTGCTGCAGGCGGCGCAGCAGCATGATCTGCACCAGCGATCCCACGTGCAGCGATGGCGCGGTGGCATCGAAGCCGATATAGCCGGGGATCACCTGCGCGTTCGCGAGGCTGTCGAGCCCTTCGGCATCGGTCAGTTGGTGGATATAGCCGCGCTCGTCGAGCAGGCGCAGGAGGATTGAGGTGTAGGTCATGGCGGGCGCCGCCTAGCATGGAGAAACGCGCTTGGAAACGTTTGCCCTTGTGCCCCACCCGGATTGCCCGGCGGTTGCAGTCGATGCGGTCGAAGCGAAGATGACGGTGTCGGGCCCGCATTGGCTTTCGATCCGCTGGAAGATCGCCCAGGCGGAAAAGATCGTGGTGCCGTCATTGGCAGGGCGGGGGCGCTCTGACGGCCTGTGGCAGACCACCTGCTTCGAACTGTTCGTGCGTCAGGACGACGGTTACAGCGAGTTCAACTTCAGCCCGTCGGAACGCTGGGCTGCCTACGATTTCCGGGCTTACCGGGAAGGGATGCTCGAAAGACCGGTGCCGCGCGATCCCCGCTGCACCTGGCGCGGCGGCGGCAGGTTCGCGATTTTTGACGCCGAAGTGCCGCTTGCCGCCTTGCCGCCGTTGCCCTGGCAATGCGGCCTCAGCGCCGTGATCGAGGAAGAAGGCGGCATCAAGAGCTACTGGGCGCTGGCCCATCCGCCCGGCCAGCCCGATTCCCACCATCCCGCTTGCTTTGCCGCGATGCTTCCGGCACCGGAAGGGTCATGAAATTCGGCATCGATCGCCTGCTGGCGGACCCCGATCTGCGCAAACCGCTTGAAGGCAGGCGCGTGGCGCTGGTGGCTCATCCGGCAAGCGTAACGGAAAATCTCACGCATTCGCTCGACGCGCTGATCGCGGCCGGGGTGAATGTCACCAGCGCCTTTGGCCCGCAGCACGGGCTCAAGGGCGACAAGCAGGACAACATGGTCGAGACGCCCGACGAGCTCGACCCAACCTACAATATCCCCGTGTTCAGCCTCTATGGCGAGGTGCGCCGCCCCACCGGTCAGATGATGAGCACGGCGGACGTGTTCCTGTTCGATCTGCAGGACCTGGGCTGCCGGATCTATACCTTCGTCACCACGCTACTCTACCTGCTGGAAGCCGCGCATGGCACCGGCAAGGAAGTGTGGGTCCTTGATCGCCCCAATCCCGCCGGACGGCCGGTGGAAGGCACCTTGCTGGTGCCGGGGCAGGAGAGCTTTGTCGGTGCCGGGCCGATGCCGATGCGCCACGGGCTGACCCTGGGCGAGATGGGGCGCTGGTTCATCGGGCATTTCCGTCTCGATGTGCCCTACCGCGTGATCGAAATGGAAGGCTGGGAGTCCGAGGGGCCGGGCTTTGGCTGGCCGCAGGACCGGATCTGGATCAATCCCAGCCCCAATGCCGCCAGCCTCAACATGGCCCGCGCCTATGCCGGAACGGTCATGCTCGAAGGCGCCACGCTGAGCGAGGGGAGGGGCACGACCCGTCCGCTCGAAGTGCTGTTCGGTGCGCCCGATGTGGATGCCCCGGCGGTTCTGGCCGAAATGCGGCGGCTCGCGCCCGATTGGCTGGCGGGTTGCAGCTTACGCGAATGCTGGTTCACCCCGACCTTTCACAAGCACGCCGGCGCGCTGTGCAACGCGCTGATGATCCACGCCGAGGGACGGTTCTACGATCACCACGCTTTTCGCCCCTGGCGGCTCCAGGCGCTGGCGTTCAAGGCGATCCGGCGGCTCTACCCCGACTATCCGATCTGGCGCGACTTCCCCTACGAGTACGAGTTCGAGCGGCTGGCAATCGACGTGATCAACGGCGGCGCGGCGCTGCGCGAATGGGTTGATGACCTTGCGAGCGAACCGGGCGATCTTGATGCAATTGCCGCGCGTGACGAAGGCGTTTGGCGGGAATCCATCCGCCCGCTGTTGCTCTACACGTGATTGGCGATAACGGCGACGAGCTGCGCGGCAGGCAGGAACAGCACTTGCGCCAGCAGGGTTCCCGCCAGCCGTGAAAAGCTGATCCAGACGATTGTGCGGCGGAACAGCGGCTCGCTGACCCGCCCGTCGACCACGTCGTCGGTCATCACCGAAAGCTGCGGATCGATCAACGCGAAAAGCAGGATCGTCGCCACCCCGTTGATCACCGCCGACAGCTGCGAGGCGGTGACGCGGTAATCGGGGTTGAGGTAGCCGGCATAGAGCGAGGCGATCACCCCCACGGTAATCAGCGCCTGGGCCAGGCAATTGGCCGCCAGCACCCCCCAGCCGACCCCACGCGGCTTCGCCAGTTCGCGCAGCTGGCCCAGACGCGGCGGCACGGCGGCCTCGCGGATCGAGCGCAGCCCTTCGGGCGAGGCGCTGTGCAGGATCATCCGCACGGTCGAGCGGTGTTGCTTGAAGTGCCCGATCGCCCGCACGAACAGGCGCTGTCCGGTGGGGACCAGCACGATCCCCAGTGCCACCGCCAGCGATGCCGAGCCGAGCACCATCTGGAAATCACCGTAAAGGGCTTCGCCGCCGCCCGAAGCAATGCGGGTTTCGATCCGCTTGGCCAGGAACGGCCCTAGGAACGAATTCGAGGTGCGGCTGACCAGCACCAGGATGTTGAACAGGGCGAAGCTCATCG
>JAKOWQ010000017.1 GCA_029781465.1 Pseudomonadota bacterium | reverse complement strand
GTACTGGCGCGACCAGGTACCGAGCTGGCGGGCGAAGAAATTGCCGCCCCGGCCATAGTCCTCAAGTCCTGCGGCAACATGGTCGATGGAGTGCAATTGGGCGATGGTGGCATTCATCGCGTCATAGATCGCGGCGCGCTCGCCCGCTTCCATCTCCGGCAGCGCGGCATCCCAGAAGATCCGGCCATCGACCATGTCCATCACGTAGAACATGGTGCCGAGCACCGTCTCGTCGGTGCACAGCGCGTGGATATGCGGCACCGGCAGGCCCGCCTTTTCAAGCGCCATGATCACCCGCGCCTCGCGGTCAACCGCGTGCGCGCCTTTCAGCAGCTGCCCCGGCGGCTTGCGGCGCAGGACATAGGAATGGCCCGGCGTGACCAGCTTGTAGGTGGGGTTCGATTGCCCGCCCTTGAACTGCTCAACCTGCATTGGCCCGGCAAAGCCCGGGACGTTGCCGTTGAGCCAGCTTTCCAGCGCGGCTTCATCGAAGGCAAAGCCCTCGCGCACGGCGGTGGTGCCGCTGTTCTCCTGATCGGGACTGCTCATTGCCCGGCCTGATCGCGGTGCGCGCGCTTGATCTTCTTGGCCAGGCTCCATTTGTGAACCTCGGTCGGGCCGTCATAGATGCGAAAGGCGCGGACCTCGCGGAACACCTGTTCAACGATCGTGTCCCCCGAAACCCCGGTGCCGCCCATCACCTGCACGCATTTGTCGGCGATCCGCATCAGCGCCTCGCTGACCGCGACCTTGGCCATCGAGCTTTCGACCGTGCCCAGCGATCCGGTATCGAGCACCCCTGCAGCCCAGTCGATCATCAGTTCGGCCTGTTTGATGTCGATCATGTTCTCGGCGAGCATGAAGCCGACCCCTTCGTGGTCGATCAGCGGCTTGCTGAAGGCCATGCGGCGGCATGCATAGTCACTGGCGATCTCCTGCGCGCGGATGCAGCTGCCCAGCCAGCGCATACAGTGCGAAAGCCGCGCGGGCGACAGGCGGATCTGCGCATATTTGAAGCCCTCGCCAGCCTCACCCAACATGTCGCTGGCCGGCACGCGCAGGTTCTCGATGCTGACCACGGCGTGGCCGCCGGGCATCGAGCTGTCGATAGTGTCGAGCAGCCGCTCGACCCGAATCGCCGGGTTCGGCAGATCGACCAGGAACATGCAGGCGCCCTCGTCCGAGCGCGCCATGACGATACCGACCTTTGCCCCCTCGGCCCCGGTGATGAAGGCCTTGCGCCCGTTGATTACCCAATGGTTGCCGTCGCGGTGGCACTCGGTCTTGAGCATCGAGGGATCGGAACCGGCCCCGCCATCCTCGGCCGGTTCGGTCATGAAGAAGGCCGAACGCGCATGGCCGTCGATCAGCGGCTGAAGGAACCGCGCCTTCTGTTCGGCGCTGGCGACATGGCCCAGCAGGTACATGTTGCCCTCATCCGGGGCCATGGTGTTGCAGGCCAGCGGGCCGAGCGGCGATAGCCCGCTGCGGATCAGCACGATCGCGGTTTCGCGCTGGGTCAGGTGCGTCCCATCGGGCAGGATGTGCGGGGTCAGCACACCCGCGGCGCGGGCCTTGTCGCGCATTTCCTGCACCAGTTCGTCTGGCGGGCCGTGGCCGTGTACCTCGACGCGCGGGTCTTTTTCGTAAGGGATTACCACCTCGCGCACGAAGCGTTCCACCCGCTCGGCAATCTCAAGGGCGCGCTGGGTCATGGCTGGTCTCCGTTGCTGGTGCCTGCGCTCCCGATCGGGTCGATCAGGATCGCGCGAAAATCGTTCACATTGGTCTGGGTAGGGCCGGTGACCAGCAAATCGCCGGTCGCCGCGAAAAAGCCGTAGGCATCGTTAGCCGCAAGGCTGGCCCGCGCATCCGCGCCAGCGGCGCGAGCACGCTCAAGGGTCGATGCAAAGGCCAAAGCCCCGGCGTTGTCCTCGCTGCCGTCGATCCCATCGGTATCCGCGGCCAAGGCGGCAATCCCGGCCCGGCCACCAAGGCCGAGCGCCAGTCCCAGCAGATATTCGGTATTGCGCCCACCGCGCCCACCCTTGCCGCGCAGAGTTACCGTGGTTTCCCCGCCGGACAGGATGCAGACGCGCTGTCCCTGTGCCAGCTTCTCGAGCGCCAGAGCGGCATGCGCGGCACCAAGCTCGCTCGCCTCACCCTCAAGGTCATCGCCAAGATTGATCACGCGGTAGCCGGCGGCTTCGGCCACGACGGCGGCCGCGGCAAGCGAATCCGCGGGTTTGACCACCAGGTGCGCCTCAGTGCGCATGGCTGGCCCGGTGCCGGTCGCAGCCTCTGCTCCGGCCAGATGCCGTATGATCGAGGCAGGAACTGCGATCGCATAGCGCCGCAGGATTGCCAGCGCTTCGCCGGCGGTGGTGTGATCGGGCACGGTCGGCCCCGAGCCGATCGCGGTAATGTCGTCGCCCGGAATATCGGATACCGCGAAGGTCACCACCTGCGCGGGTGCCGCGCGCCGTGCCAGCCGCCCGCCCTTGATCGTCGAGATGTGCTTGCGAACCGTATTGATTTCCGTGATCGACGCCCCGCAGCCCAGCAAGGCGCGGGTCAATTCCTGCTTTTCCGCCAGTGCAACCCCTTCGGGCAGCCCTACCAGCAGGGCCGATGCGCCGCCGGAGATCAAGGCAATGACAAGATCGTCGTGACCAAGCCCGCTTACCAGGCTCATCAGCTTTTCGGCGCCCGCGACGCTGGCCTGATCGGGCACCGGGTGGCCGGCCTCTTCTACCGCGATGCGCCCGGCATAATCGGCCAAGCCAAAGCCGTGGCGGGTGATCACGCAGCCCGAAAGCGGGCCGGGCCAGACACGGTCGAATTCCTGGGCCATCGCCGCGCCGCCTTTGCCCGCGCCGACCACGACCGTGCGCCCGGCGGGAACGGGCGGCAGGACGGGATCGAACTTGCCCGTGATATCGGCGGCATCGAGCGCGGCGGCAAACAGATCGAGCAGAAGCCCGCGTTGAACCTCTTCATGCGCCAAGAGGCCGGTCATACCGAGGTATCGACCTGCGAGAGCATCGGCTGCCCCGCGAAGAAAGCCTCCAGATCGGAGGCCAGGCTCAGCCCCATGCCATCGCGCGCGCTGGTGGTGGCGCTGCCGACATGGGGCAGAAGATAGGTGTTGGGCGCGGACAGGATCGTTTCGGAAACCTTTGGTTCTCCAACAAACACGTCCAGCCCCGCCGCCGCGATTTGCCCGCTGCGCAAGGCATCGGCCAGCGCGGCCTCTTCGATCAGTCCCCCGCGCGCGGTGTTCACCACGATCGCTCCGGGGCGCATGGTGGCAATCCGCCGGGCATTGAGCCAGCCGCTGGTCTGCTCGCTGAGCGGCAGATGGAGCGAGACGAAATCGCTCTGCGCCAATACCTCGTCAAGCGATCCGCGCAGTTCGACGTGGTCCGGCAGGGGATCGCCGCTGCCAGGATTGCGCTGAAAGGTCAGCACCTTCATGCCGAAACCCGCCGCCCGGCGCGCCACCGCGCGCCCGATCCGTCCGAAGCCCAGCACGCCAAGAGTCTTGCCATGAACGTCGGCGCCGACCAGCTGGGTGGGTTCCCAACCGATCCAGCGGCCTTCGCGCAGCATGGATTGCGCTTCCCATCCCCGCCGTGCAGCGCCAAGCAGCAACAGCCAGGCAATGTCGGCGGTCGCCTCGGTCAGGACGTCCGGGGTGTTGATGAAGGGAAGCCCGCGAGCCTGGACCGCTTTCAGGTCGACGTGATCGTAACCCACCGAATAGGTAGCCAGAATCCGCACCGACTGTGGCAGCCGCGCAACGAAGTCCGCCGACACCTTGGTCATCAAGGTGCAGATCAGCGCGTCCATCCCCTGGCACTGGTCAAGCACCCGCTGAGGGTCTGTTTCTCCGTCGAGCACCGTCAGATCGGCAAAGCCGCGCAGCTGCGCGACCACCCGCTCGGGCATCGGATAGGTTGCCAGAATCCGCGGTCTTGCCTGGGGTTCGATCGGATCTGGCTGCACGTGTCATGTCCCTGGTCGGCTGGCTGGCCAAGCGAGACCTTGGCACTGCCCCGCAAACTGCCATTCCGATCGCCGTTTGCAAGGCTGGGCAAAGGGTCGCCTCGACGATCGGAAGGCGGCCCCTGGCAATCCGCCGCCCCTAGGGCAACGGATCGTTGGTCCGTGCGACGCCGGTTGCCGCGTCGACCGGATAGGACCAGTGTTCGTGAACGATCACCCACTGCCCATCGACCTTGCGCCAGCCGTGGGTCATCCGGAAGGTCAAGGTGACATCTTCGCGGGTTTCGCGCAGATAGCCGGAATAGACCTCGATCAGCGAGGAAAAGGCAACGTCCTCGCCAGCTACAACCTCGACATTGTTGATCCGCGCCTCGCCGATGAACTCGGGCGAAACGGCGGCAAACATGTCGCCCACCGCATCGCCGACCAGCTGCATCGAATGCAGATCGAACAGGCGGATCGCCTTCGAATCATAAAAGCTTAGGATGCTGCGCGGATTGACCAGGAAGCCAGCCCGGTTTTTGGCCTCCATTAGCTCGTTTTCGCGCGCCAGGATCTCCGCGACGGGATCGCCCGATGAACCTTTTCCCATTTCCTGCGCCTCCGACTCTGTTTCGTTCATGGCTTTTGCCAACCCATAACGGCCGGGTCTCCGGCCTCACTCGCTTTCAAAATATATCTCCCGGCCCTTTTTGAGGGCCGGGAGATTCCGGTCATTGCCCAGCTTCCCCAAGCAACGGGCAATGATCAGTCGGTCGACCTAGAAATTGAAGGTCACGCTTGCGCCACCCCAGCGCGGACGATCCGGCGTATCGACGGTGCTGCCGGTGAAGCCGGTGAAATCGACCCGGTTGAGGTAGTACAGCTCGTTCGAGATGTTGTTGATGAAACCGGCAACCGTGATGTGCCCGCCCGGCAGCTTGTAGCTAACCCGCGCATCGAAGCGATGATAGGCCGGGATGCTCTGGTCCTGCGCCGGGATCGCCGAAACGGTGGTCGCGCTCTGATACATGGCGTTGAACTGCATCGCCAACTCGTCATCGCCCAGCAGCGGGGTGGCATAGCGGATGCTGCCCTGCAAAGCCCATTCCGGGGCCTGCGGGATGGGATAATCAGCGAACAGGTTGCCGCCAAGCGGGACGTTCTTTTCCTTGGCGTCAAGGTAGGTCAGCGCACCGGTCAGGGTCAGGCCGCGGGTCGGACGCAAGGTGACGAACATTTCCGCGCCGAAGATCTTGGCGTCGAGATTGATCGTCTGGTTCGCGCCACTGAATGCCTGATAATCCTTGTAGTCATAGTAGAACACCGAGCCGTCGAAGCCCAGGACACCGCCCAGCAGGTTGGCCTTCACACCGGCTTCATACGAAACGAGCGTTTCAGCCTTGTATTCGGCGTCGCTGGCCGGATAAGCCGGGATCCCGCCGCCGTCGAAGCCGCCGCCCTTCACGCCGCGATTGATGCCGGCATAGACAGTCAGGTCGGAATTCGGCTTGTAGGTGAGCACCGCCCGGCCAGACCAGTTCCATTTCTCACTCCGCAGGTCGGCACCGGTATCGACGACCGTTCCTTCGAGACCCGGGATCGGCCCCAGACCCGCGCTGAGGAAGTTCTTGGTGTCATACATGACGCGGCCACCGAGGGTCAGCGTCAGCACGTCGGTCAGGTTGTAATCGACCTGCGCGAAGGCGGCATAGGAATCCGCCGCCAGGCTGTAGTCGATCGGCATCAGGAAGAACGTCTGCACGTCATGGTAGATGTTCAGATAGTAGATGCCCGCCTGCCATTTGACCGCATCGCCCGCGCTTCCGCTCAGGCGCAGCTCTTCCGAGAACTGGCGCTGCGGGCCGGTGAAGATCTGATAGAGCACACCATTGACGCCGCCGGTGAGGCTGGCCGAATAGTCCAGCTTGGCATGCTGATAGTCGGTGATCGAGGTCAGCGTGATGGTATCGGAAAGGTCGACATCCACCTTGCCGGTAAGGTCATAGTAAGTTTCCTCGAAGAAGG